>JBIJDW010000099.1:0-9229 GCA_044343885.1 Kiritimatiellia bacterium | reverse complement strand
AACCCCACTTCGCGGCTTGCGGGCGGAAGGAATTTGAAACAGATCGGTTGAAGTTTTATGATTCACTTGATGAATGCCTGCAATGCGAGCCGATCACGTTCGCCTTGTTCTCTTGTGTGCTGTCCTATTTGCGCGAGCCGGAACAGGTGCTGGCGGCTGTGGCGCGCGCGGCGGTTCCCTGCCTGCTGGTCGACCAAGCACTTGTCTGGACCGATGGCCATGGGGGGGAGCGTATCGTGGTGCAGCACGTCCCGGCGCACATCTACCGGGGCGCGTACCCCGCCCGGATCGTTTCCTCGGCTCAGGTTTTAGCCCCGCTTATGCCGCTCTACCGTCTGGTGACGGTTGAGACGGGCTATGAGACCCCGGTGATCCTCTGCCGGCCGTGGCGAGTCGCAGGCTACCGCCGGTTTGTCGTGGAGCGAGTCACATGATCACGATCCCCAATTGGGTGCGGCGGCAGGACTTCAACCCGGGCATGCCCGGCTTGCTGTTGAACCCGTTCTATTTTGCGCGCCGGGAGTTGTACCGGGCGGTTCGCTCGTTTGCGCCGTCTATGAAAGGACGGCTGTTGGACGTCGGCTGCGGCCAAAAGCCGTATCAATCCCTTTTTGACTGCACCGAGTACATCGGGATGGACATTGAGCAGAGCGGGCACCCGCATCAATCGGAGCATGTCGATGTCTTCTATGATGGCCGAACATTCCCCTTCCCGGATGCCTCGTTTGACGGGGTCGTCTGCAACCAGGTCTTCGAGCATGTATTCAACCCGCATACCTTCCTCAGCGAGATTCACAGGGTTCTCAAAGCGGATGGCATGTTCTTGTTGACCGTGCCGTTCGTCTGGGACGAGCATGAGCAGCCCTATGACTATGCGCGTTACACCTCGTTCGGGTTAGAGCACCTCTTACAGGTTCACGGATTCCAGATGGTCGCCCAGCGTAAGACGCTGGGCGACGCCCGTGTGCTCTGCCAACTGGCGAATCTGTTTCTATACAAGAGTTCGCGGCGGTTGCGGCGAACGCGCGTAGGCGCGTTTCTCGCCACACTTGTTTTGAATGCGCCGCTCAACCTGTTGGGAAGTATCTGTTGGCGCCTCTTCCCCAAGAATCAGGATTTCTATCTGGACGTGGCGGTATTGGCGAGAAAAGCGGCCGGCACCGGTTGTGGCAGAGCCTTACCGGAGAAGGAGGACCATGGAAACGATTACGGTCGCTAACAGCGGCTACATCCCCATCAAACGTGTCGTCGATGACCGCGACGGCGTGTTGTGTATTGGTGAAGCGCATCGCGATGTGCCGTTTGCGATCAAACGCTTCTACTACATCACCAACCTTGAGAATGCCCACAGCGTGCGTGGCAAGCATGCGCACCGCAGCCTGTGGCAGGCGATCTTCTGCGTGAGTGGCAGTTTTGTGCTCGGGCTGGATGACGGTACGACACGACAGGATATCTCCATGTGGCAGAACCATCTGGGGGTGCTGCTGGGTCCCGGCTTGTGGCACACAATGCAGAATTTTTCTGCGGGTTGTGTTTTGCTGGTTCTGGCTTCTGACTATTACGACGAAGCCGATTATATTCGTGATTACGAGGCGTTCCTCGCCTTTGTGAAAGGGGATCAATGAGAGTTCCTGTGGCAGACCCAGGTGCGTCTTACCGCCGCTTTGCCAGCGAAATCGATGCCGCCGTCCGGTCGGTTCTCGAGAGCGGGTGGTACATTCTCGGCGACGCGTGCCGTCAGTTCGAGCAGGCGTTTGCCACCTTCTGTTCGGCACCCCACGCGATGGGCGTCGCCAACGGCACGGATGCCGTGGAACTGGCGCTGCGTGCGGTGGGCGTTGGCATGGGGGACCATGTGGTGACCGTGGCCAATACGGCCGTGGCGACGGTCTCGGCGATCGAGCGGATCGGCGCGATCCCAGTATTTGCCGATGTGGACGAGGCGACTCAAACGCTGTCGCCCGCTTCATTCGCTCGACTCGTTGCGCATCCACTTGCTCCGATTAAGGCTGTGGTGGTGGTGCATCTCTTTGGTCAGCCGGCCGATCTGGATGCCCTGCTGCCGACGGCCGAGCGGGCGGGGATAGATGTTATTGAGGATTGTGCTCAAGCGCATGGTGCGGAGATCCATGGCGCGAAAGTCGGAACGCTGGGAGCGGCCGGTGCGTTCAGTTTCTATCCTACCAAGAATCTGGGCGCGTTTGGCGATGGAGGAGCAGTTGTGACAAACCGTGCGGAAGTCGCCGACCGGGTGCGCCTGCTAAGGCAGTATGGCTGGCGCGAGCGTTATCATAGCGAAGTGCCGGGACTCAATTCGCGGTTGGACGAACTGCAGGCCGCGATCCTCTCTGTCAAACTGCCCTGGCTTACCGCAGACAATGCACGACGTCGAGCAGTAGCCGCTCGGTACTGTGATGCCCTACGCCGGTTGCCAATCATTCTGCCGACTGAACGGGATGGTGCTGCCGCAGTGTACCATCAGTTCGTCGTCCGCTCGCCTCAGCGGGATGCGCTCGCGCGCCACCTGGCCGATGACGGGATCGGCACGGCGATTCTATACCCCGTTCCAATCCACCGACAGACGGCGTATACTGAGCGCTACGGCAACCTATCTCTGCCGGTGACGGAGCGTCTGTCCGAAACCTTGCTTTGTCTGCCGATCTACCCGGAGCTCTCAGACGAGCAGGTCGACTACGTGTGTGCGTCCGTCCGGCGCTTTTTCAACGCCAAGGTAAGTTGATGCGGTACTTTTGCACCTATTTCAACGCTGGCTATCTGGACCGAGCACTGGTACTGCTTGAGTCCATGCGCCGATGGATTCCCGAGTTCACTCTCCATGTATTGGCGTTTGACGGGCAGGTTGTGGAGTTCTTTGCGTCGCGTGACTGGCCGGAGGTCGTTGTGGAGCCGCTTGCGGTCTTCGAACTCCGTAACCCCGATGTTGCCGCAGTTAAGTCACAGCGGTCGCGGGCGGAGTACTTCTTCACATGCACGGGCGCCTGGATCCATGAGGTGTTTGAGCGGCACCCCGAGATCGATGTGCTGACTTACGTGGATGCTGATCTCTGCTTCTTTTCCTCCGCAGAGCCGATCTACGATGCGTTGGGCGCACGTGCCATCCTGATCACGGCGCACAATCCGCTCGCGCGTCCGGATACGGCCTCGCTCTACGGTCGCTACAATGTGGGGCTGCTGACCTTCCGCAGCTCGGCCGCGGGCCGCGCCTGCGTCAGGCGTTGGCGGGATCAGTGCGTGGCGTGGTGTTATGACCGGCTTGAGGACGGAAAGTTTGCGGATCAGAAATACTTGGATGACTGGCCGGAAGTGTATTCCGGGCAGGTGGCGGTGGCCCCGCCGGGAATTAATACCGGGCCTTGGAGCCTCCGTGCGGGCAGCCTTGGCATTGACGAGGCGGGGTGCCCGCTAATTGATGGGCACCCCTTGGTCGCCTATCATTTCCAGGGGCTGCGCCTCTTCTCGCCCCGCCATTATTACTTGGGCTATTACTTCTCCTTCAATCCGGCATCGGTGTTGCGGACGCTGTACGAGCCGTATGTGCGCAAGGTCGTTGCCGCAGGTGCTGCCTGTGGCGTGCGGGCACCGGCTTCCGGGCGCTACGACGCCAAAGGCTGGCTCTACCGCTGGGCCACAGGATATTGGGTCGGCCGGCCGTTCAGGTCGTGGGTCATGTGGTTGCTCCACCACTACGTGTTGCGCATCGCCTGAACGCATTGCTCGAAATAGGCGTCGAACTGCCGGGCGATTTCCAGCCAGGTGTAGACAGGGATGTCTTGCGCGGCGTTCTGCACGAGCGTCCGACCCAACTTCGGATCATCGACCAGGCTCCGGATGGCGGCGGCGTAGTCGCGTGTCAGCAGTGCGTTACGGCCGTTGGTGAAGAAAAGGTTCAACCGGCCGTCGTACCCGAGGATGGGCTTCTTGAACCTCAGATATTCCTGTAGCTTGGCGTTACAGTCCTGGTCAGCGGTCACGACAAAAGCGTCCGCTTGCGTCATGACGTTCAGTTGAACCTGTTTGGAAACATACCCCAGGAAAATGCAATTCTCGGAGGCGTAGGGTTCCAGATAAGGGTACGTCACCCCCGTCAGGTAGAGCTTGATGTCGGGCGGGAGCTGGCGCATCGCCTCGCAGACCTCCCGCGTCCGCTTCCAGCGGGCCATGTCTCCGGTGTAGACGAGGTTGAACCGACCAGCCAGTTTGATGTCGCCGGCGCCGGGATCGACCTGCGGCACATCGGCCCCGTTCGGGATATAGTGGCTTTCTACGCCCCAGGCGCGTCCGCGCTGCTGATTGTAGCGGCTGAGCGTGACGACGCCGTCGGAGTTCTTGATGATCCGCCGCTCCATCCAGTGCATCAGCACGCCCGGCAGTTTGCCGTAGACGTCATCCCAGACCTCGCCGTAGACGTCGTCCCACCCGTGGATCACGGTGAAGGCCCTATGCCGGCAGAGGAACCTGCGGCAGATGAGGGGGTTCAGCGCCACCGTGCCGCCATAGGTGTAGGCAACGTCGGGCTGGAAGCGGTCGATCAGGCGGGCGAGACGCAGCGGGTGCGCGCAGGTGCCGATGGAGGCGTAGCAGGTCGTCCAACCCACGCGTTCCAGATTGTAGCGGATTGCGCCCATGCTGAAGGGGAAGGCCTGGAACATCGCCGCCGCCGAGGTGGTCTCGTCGAAGCGTCCCGATTGATCGCTGGTCACAAATAACAGCCGTTTCATGGGCGGGTCTCTAGGTTTTTGCACGCATTTGCTGTCGCAGATAGGTCAGACCGACCAGCGCCCGGTCGAACCAGATGGCCAGCATCAGCAGCGGATGCCGAAGCGAGCGGCGCCACTTGCCTTTTTCCAGAAAGATGGTCAGGAAGCGGTAGGTGAAACCGAATTGGCGCCGGGTGACCGCGTCACGGCCCCACTTGGCGAGGTAGGCGTGGAAATTTCCCGAATAGTAAGCCTTCTTCTTCAAGTGGCGTCTCAGTTGGAACCGCCCCTCGTCGTGGAGGATCGCGCCTTCGGTCAACGCGACGCGGTCGGTGCGGGCCAAGACACGGCGGTCGAGATCCCAGTCCTCACAGGCGTAGAGCGCCTCGTCATAGCCGCCGACTGCGGCCAGCAACTCGCGCCGGAAGAGGCGCAGGCCGTCGATGCAGGTGGCGTCATAAAAGCTACGCTCGAAATTGCGGACGCGGATCCACCAGCCCGACCCAGCCCGGATTTCACGGACGTAGAGGGCGTCAGGGGGGGCGGCGGCCGAGAGGCGCGCCCGGATCTCGGCAAGCGTCCCGGCGGGCACGCGCATGTCGGCGTCAAGGAAGAAGACATAGGCGCCGCAGGCCTCCCGCCACCCTCTGTTTCGCTGCGCGCTCCGCTCATCCCCCTGCCGAAAGACCCGCGCACCGCAGGCCGCCGCGAGGGCGGCCGTGTCGTCGGTCGAGGCGTTGTCGACAACCAGCACCTCGCACCAGCCCTCAGCCACGGCTGCGGAAAAAGCTTGTACGCAGGCCGCGATATTTCGGGCCTCATTCCGCGTCGGAATGACGATGCTGACGAGCGGGGGCGTGGGCTGGAGAGAAAGACTCATATCGAGGAAAAGTGTCTTACGCACGTATGACTGGGGAAGAGAGTAGTCTAATCTATTGGTGGAAACAAGCGAAAAAGGGCGTGCACGGGTAATCGGTTAGCGACTAATTAAATAATCCCGCGCCAAGCCCGGAATCCGACTCAGCTTCGCAGGTAGTTTTCATTTGGTGTAAACTGCCATCCGTGACGCGACGGGGACGTCGCGTCTTGAAACCGACGCGCGGCACCGAAATCCTTTCTCATCCCCTCGCGCTCAACGGCCCCCCTGTGGCTTGCCGATTACCGGTCTCTCTCTCTTGCAAAACACCCCAGAGGGGTTTTGCAAGCGCCTCGGTCTATTTATTGCGTCTTCCAGCGGTTTCACCGGTATGCCGTCCGTGTATTCACGGGCGAGGCATCCGAGTGAAACCACACAGTAGCGGCTTTTGCGAAAAAATATGATGCTTCTGCCCTGTGCGTGCCCCCGCGCGATTGTTGAATATCTTGACTTTTCAGTTCATCTCAATCAAACTTCCCGCACGCAATTTGACGGAGTTAGTTTCCATGGCCGCACATAAGGGACGTTTTTTCTCGTGATTCGCGTCTACAGAGCATGAAGGATATTCTTAAAAAGGCGCGCAAACGGGTTATCCTGAAGCCCCAATGGCTGATCGCCGGTGCTTTTGCCGGGACCATTCTGCTCGGCACCGTGTTGCTCATGACGCCGTGGGCTTCGGCGACGAGGCAGTGGACGAATGTGCTGACGGCCCTTTTCACCGCGACGAGCGCCTGTTGTGTGACCGGTCTGGCGGTGGTCGACATGGGCACCCATTTTTCATTTTTCGGCCAGATCGTCATCCTGTCCCTGATCCAATTCGGCGGCATCGGCATCATGACGCTGGGCACTTTTCTTCTCGTCTTGGTCGGCCGTCGCCTCAGCGTGCAGAACGAATTCGTGCTGATCAATTCATTCGGCATTGAGGATGTTCGCGGCCTTCCGTCGCTGTTGCGGCGCTCGCTGCTGTTCACCCTGGTCTTTGAAGGCGCGGGCGCGGCCATTCTCGCCTGGCGGTACATCGGAGCGGGCTACACCACTGAACATGCCGCCTACTACGGGATTTTTCACTCCGTGAGCGCTTACTGCAATGCCGGGTTTGCACTCCACAGCGATTCGCTTATCTCCTTCCAAAGCGATCCGCTCTATTTGGGCACGATTTGCGCGCTCATCGTATTCGGCGGGCTGGGTTTCTTGGTCATCTATAACCTGAGTTCGTTCAAATTCTGGCGCCGAAACCGCAAGACCCGCGGCCGGGTATCCCTCCACACCCGGCTCGTGCTGGTCACCACGGGGTTGCTGCTGCTGAGTTCCACCCTCCTGTTTCTGGCGACCGATTGGAACGGGGCCTTTGCCGGCATGTCGACGGAGACCAAGCTGACCAGCGCCATTTTCAGCGCCGTGTCACCCCGGACGGCGGGGTTCAACGTCGTGCCGATGGAGTCCTTCTCGGTCGCCGGACGTTTTTTACACATCCCTCTGATGTTCATCGGCGGAGCGCCGGGGTCGACGGCTGGCGGGATCAAGATCACCGCCCTGGTCGTCCTCCTCCTCACCATTGCGGCGATGCTTCGCGGCCGCCGCGAAACCCATCTGAACGATCGCACCATACCGCTCGCGGTGGTGCGTGAGGCGACCGTCATTTTCGCGCTGAGCATCTTCGCGGTCTTGTTTTTCTTCAGTCTGCTCCTGCTCACCGAAGCCCCGACCGTCGGTACCGACGTCTCAGACCGTCTGTTGTTTGAGACCGTCTCGGCATTCGGCACGGTCGGGCTTTCGCTCGATACGACCCCCAACCTGACGTCGGCCGGCCGGCTGATCATCATTCTGTGCATGTTCATCGGCCGAATCGGGCCGCTGACTGCGGCGCTGGTGATCGGCACGCAGGAAGTCGGACAGCGGATACGCTACCCCGAGGAAGAAGTCGTCGTCGGCTGAGTGGATTTTGGCAAACACAACGAGGGATACAACCATGAAACGAATCGGCATCATCGGTGCGGGACGCTTCGGACAGTCACTCGCGGGATCGCTTGCAGAGAAGGGGGCCGAGGTCCTCTTGATTGACCAGAACCGCGAGACGGTTCAGGAGATGTCGGAATATGTGACCAAGGCCGTTCAGGGCGATGCCACCAATCCCCGCGCGCTGACCGATGCCGGCTTCCAGGATTGCGACACCGTGGTTGTCGCCATCGGCAGCAACGTCGAAGGCAGCATCATGGCCACGGTCAATTGCAAGGAACTGGGCATCCCCACGGTCGTCGCCAAGGCCGTCTCCGACATGCACGGCAAGGTGCTGAAGCGTGTCGGCGCCGACATCGTGGTTTATCCGAACAAAGACCGCGCCACCCGTCTGGCCCGCTCGCTGCTCGCCCGCAACCCGATCGACCTGTTCGAAATCGCCGACGGGGTCAGCGTCGCCGAAGTCGCCGCGCCCGATTTCCTGATCGACAAGACTCTCGCCGAAGCCACCGTGCGCCAAAAATACGGCGTCACCGTGCTGGCCATCCGCCGGCTGGCAGATGATCCCCGCCTTCCCCGTCAACTCATCATCGCCAACGGCGACGATAAGATCCAGCGTGAAGACCGTTTGCTCGTCTTCGGCGTCGACAAGAAGATCGACGATCTGGCTCACGATAACTAAAAAGCCGCCTCGAAAGTTCTGCCCATGCCCACACCCTTCCACTGGTCGCTCATGCTAGGTACGCTGCTCATCATCCCCGGAGTCTTCCTGCTGGTTGGCGGCCGCCACGCCGCCGCCACCTTGCAACACTTTCCCCGCAGTGTCTGGGCGGGGCGCTTGCTGGCCGTTCTGGCCTGGGCGGGCGCGGGATGGGCGGTGTGGGCCATGCCGCTCAGTTTCCTTGAGCCGTTTAAGCGCTTTCTGCCGCTGGTGGTTCTGGTCTGCATCCCGCTGAGCTGGTATTGGCTGGACGATCTGCTCGCCTGTCGCGCCTGGGGCGGCATCCTGATGCTCTTTCCAGCGCCTCTGCTACTGGTCTGCCGCGCGCACCCGTCGTCCTGGCGTCTGGTGCTGGTCGTCGTCGCCTATCTGGCGCTTATCACGGGGATGATCTTCATGCTCTACCCGTGGTACGTGCGGAGGGCCTGCCATGCCGCCGCGCGTTCCCAGGCCCTTCGGCTGACCGGCGGCGCGGTCTCGCTGCTGATTGGCGCGGGCCTTATCGCGACCGGCTTGCTTGCGCTCCGGTAGAAGTGGCTGAATGTGCAGATGCAGTTTCATGAGCCGACGGATCCAACCCGGAACGCCGCTTCCAGCTTGACCGATGCCTGGTACTGGTTGTCGTTTGTCTGCAGCAGCAGAATACCTTCCCGGCGCGCCGCATCCAGCATGTCCTGCGGCGCCTCGCGTCCGCTGCACAGAACAATGGCCCGGACTCCGGCCAGCGAGGCCACGGCCACTGTATTCAGTTGCGATTGCAGGGTCACCAATACCGATTGCGCTGGCGCGTTGGCTAGGATGTCGCTCAGGAGGTCCGACGTGAACCCCTCCTCCACCTGTGTGGCCGCACAGGCGTCCTGGACGCAGCGCCAGCCTTCCACGCGCCGGAGCGCCTCCACTGAAAGTCCCTTGATCATC
>JBIJDW010000106.1:0-8938 GCA_044343885.1 Kiritimatiellia bacterium | reverse complement strand
GCCTGTCTGTGCGTACCGCGCTTCCACAAAAAAAACCGCCTGGGTCGGAGTCTTCACTCCGCGAAGCGGTTCCGTTTCAACATTAAATAGGCGTCCAGACGCAATACACCGGTCCGAAGGGTGAAACGACGTACGATGCCTACTGGGCAAAGCGTAACCTGACGCCCCATAAAAAGTCAAGCTCCCGATTCATAAATTCAAAACTTTAATAAAACCAATGACTTACGATGTCTCCGCCCCGTTGGACCACGAACTGCGCCAGAAAAGCGCTATTCGCAGTTTATAAAGTTTATAAGGGACACTCAATCTATTGATTCTATCGAGCACAGTTGCATTGGCGAGAAGAAATTGGGTCGCAAGAACGCGTCGAAGAGGATGGTGGACGGATTTCGTTGACCAAAGCATGTAGAATTGCCGATGGAAAAGGCGGATGGACCGGTTTTTGATATCACGTGCCGGATTGTTATCGTTTTCTGGACATACCTCCGGCCGATGTCCTGCTCATGGAAACGTTTTTTGTTGAATCGGCGGTCCAGCGTGGCTCGCCATCACCCGCCGGATGCCGCAATCGGCGTGAGGCGCAGGTCGCGGGCGGCGAAAAGTCCGCCCCAGGCCGCAAAACGGAGCGGACGCGCCCCGTCTGTGCGCTTGGGCCCGAAGTTGTCGCGGTGCTTCCGGAAGACTTCGTTCACAAACTCCTTGCTGCCGATGGCCACACCGTCGCTGAAATAACGAACCCGGCATCGCAAGACTTCCTGCAACGGCAGTTCCCCGCGTTCCTTGACGATCTGTTCGACCTGCTCTACGGAAAGACCCGGCCGTAGCGCAGCGCCGTGTTCGGTCTGCCCGCTTTCAGTACCGGCCGCATAAACCATTAGCCTGTAACGCGCTGCGACGGCTCGCCAGCGTTCTTGATTCTCAACGCCGAAGATCGCTTCCAGCCCCTCGCGCGCCTTTTTCCTGCCCGCCACGGCTTCGCCATAACCGCACCACCGGTAGTCCTTGGGATCGCTCACAATCCCCGCTCGCACGGCATTGAGATCGATGTACGCCGCCATCGTCGCCAGTGCGCCCACGCCCTGGCGCACCCGTTGCGCATGCGACGGCGGTTCGATCATCACGCTCTTGAACCGATCCTCCCACAGCGTCCCGGCCCGCCCCTCGCGCCGGTTGTACCACTGTGAAAACCGCTGCTTCACTGTTTTCACAAACTCTGACACGTCAAACATCCGCGCCCGTAGACGCTCCAGATCCGCCTGCACCAGAGACTCCAGCCCCTGTTTGCGCCACAGCGTCCACTGCGACTGCATCTCAAAAATCACCCGCCGCTCATAAATGGCCGGCATACGAGCCACAATCTCCGCTTCGCTAACCTCCTGTCGATCGGGCACTTCTGCCAGAATATGGAAATGATTCGACAGGATCGCGTAGGTCAGCACCCGCACGCCGCAGAATGTCTCGGCTCCGCGCATCAGTTCACGAAATTTCTCCCGCTCCACATCACCGAGAATCATCCGCCGATCCACGACTCGGCTCATGCAATGATAATACCCCAGCCCCTCCGCCTTGATTCGTGATGATCTCATGCCCGCCCCCTCTCCTGTGTGAATAAAGAAAGAATATCACATCTTAACTGCCGTGTATACAACAAATGGTCTGTCCCTTAGAAACCTTCTCTCCTTCATCAGCCAACGTCGGGCGTGTCCGGCGCGGCGTTAGACGCGTACGGACCACGCCCTCGTTAGGCTTTGCCCTTCGTTTCAATCTTCAGGATGTCCGTTCCGCAGATATAGAGTCGGTTGCCGTCCGGCTTTTCGAGTTCGAAATATACAAGGGTGCATGTGCCGAACTCCCCATCCCCAAAAAAGAGGGTGGACTTGTATTCGCAATCCGGAAGGCACTCGCCGGTCTTCATCTGGACGATGACTTTCTTCCCCTTTAGACCGCGGAATGCGGTCTCTGGTGTGGATGACGGCTTGGAGAACTGTTCGGGATGCAGTCGCTTCTCCAGGATCTTCCACAGGGTAAAGAAGACCTTGAGCCCGATGATCGCGCCGACGATTGAACCGACGCCGATCAGAAAAGGTGCCATGACTTCTATCATCTCATGTTCTCCTCTTGCCTAACGTTCACCTTGAGGATTCGGCGCGTTTCGCGACGATATCCTCCGAGGTGTTGTTCGCAGATCCCTTTCCTTCTGCGATCTCTTCCACTCTCGCCCAGTCAGTGATCTTTTTCGTGAAGGGCCAGTGCGTCCGAATCTGGCGGAGCCACGCGAAGTCGCGGAGCAATGCTCCGCCAAGCATTCCGAATGCCCAGATGAAGAACAGCTTCACCGAGGAATCGTCGGCATGGAAGAATGCGAGGAGCATTGCCACGGCGGCTCCGACCAAGAAAGCGTATCGCCAGACTGACCGGCGAAGGATGTAGAGGACCGAGTAGTTCCGTTCTTTATGAACCAGCAGGTGTTTGGCAAGTTCTTGTTCGTTCTTCATGATCTTCCTGCGAACGTTGGTGCTGTGGATGCGAGCTCAGCGAGCTATCCACCAGCACCGTGTTCTGCGTCCTCATTCATCAACAATGACTTCCCCGCAATGTCCGCATTTGCCGGTTGCTATGGCTAGGCTGGCATAGACTCCGCCTTGGATTGACCTGTCGCACTTCGGACAACGAATGTCATGCCGGCGTCCGATGAAGAAGAATCCCCCAACGATCCCCAGCGTGAACAGCGCAAGCAGACTGTTGACAGCAGCCTGGTGTTGGGACATTCCGAACCACGACGGAACACCGCGCCATGTGTCGGGAAAGCAGGAGACACCCCACGCCATCAGTAGGCAGGCGGCCATGACGAGCGCCATGTGCCATGCCATGGCACGGCGGATCGCCCGTTGCGTTGCGATGATCTGTTCCTTCTTCATCTTGTGGGCAGAACCTTGTTATTAGCCCTCAAACATATCAAACCGTGGAAACCGTCCGCAACATGATATGCCTCAAAATCGCCGCTGCAAATTAAGCACTTACATAACCATTTTGAGGCTTTGCAAGTTTGATATGCCTCATTGATATGCCTCAAGATCGGCCTCGCGCCGTGTTCCTGATTGGGATCCACTCCCGGATCAGTATCCAGCGCCAGCACCAGTGTCCGGTTAGAGTGAAACACATCTAAGCAGCCCGCACAAGGAGAAACTTCGTGACCCTTCGTGCACCCACACAGTGGTCATTGGCTTCCTGGCGCATGCCGACCCTATAGAGAGAGAAGACCCGTCCCTTGTCGGGCCCTATAGAGAGAGATAGAGAGAAGACCCGTCCCTTGTCGGGCCATTGTCGGGCTTTTTTGAGTCAAAATGTCCCATGTGTGACAGGCCTAGCGCGTCATCTTTTTTCACACATCTTCTGTGTCACCCGAGCCAGCCACTCAAGCCGGAAGCTTGAATGGCTGCAATTATTGAGTGTGTCATTGATTGGCATGCCTGTTGCTAAATTCCCTTTGAAAACGCCGACACACGTCGGCAAAGGAGGTCAACATGACAAACTATGCAACTCTCAGTCCTTGGCGTTTAATGGACGATTTTCTGGGCTTTGACTGGCCCTTGAGCCGCGCGATCGGCTCGCAGGCCGGAATGGGCTACCGATATCCCCGTGTCAACGTCTGGGAAGGGCCGAAAGGCTGGATATTCGAGGCTGAGGTTCCGGGTGTGGATCCGGCCAAGCTGGATGTCCATGTCGAGGGGCGCGAGCTTTCGCTCAAGGGCAACCGCGAGCGGGCGGATGGCGGGGAGCTGGCGTTTGAGCGCCGGTTCGAGCTGCCGCAGGAGGTGGCGTCCGACGACATCCAGGCGCGTTTCAAGAACGGCGTCCTGTCCATCACGTTGCCGCGGCATCCGGCGTCCGAGCCGCGCAAACTGACGATCGAAGTGACGTAACCGGTGACTTCAGAAAGGAGAATAGCCATGAAAACAGATGTCGTGAATCAAGAGGACGTTCAAGTCGCACGGCGCGAGAGCCGTGACGAGATCATGCCCAACACCGCGGTGCGCCAGGACAAGGACGGGTTCCTGCTGGTGGCGGAACTGCCGGGAGTGGACGACCAGTCGCTTCAGGTGACGGTCGAGGATGGTGTACTGCAGATCGAAGCAGCCAACTCGGTGGCGTCGCCCGAGGGTTACACGGTCGCGCTCCGCGAGATCTCGCCCGTGACCTACAAGGCGAGTTTCGAACTGCCCGACCGCGTGGAGGCCGCCGGCGTGAAAGCCTCGCTCAAGAATGGGCTGCTGCGCGTCCGGCTGCCGATCAGCGAAGCGAAGAAGCCTAAACGGATCGCCATTGTGGCGGAATGAGAAAGACGCAGGGACGTCGCTTTCTCAGGCGGCGTCCCTGCGTTCATACCAGCATATTCACATCCCTTTCATGAACGCGACTATCTGGCGGCGAAAGTCCGTAGAACCGGCGGCGGCGGTATGGCCCGCGCCGGTCATCGTCAGCAACTGTTTGGGCTGTCTGGCTTTCTTAAACAGAATCTCGCCATGCCGATACGACACCACCGTGTCGGCTGTGCCGTGGATTAGCAGCAACGGCACCGGGCTGATTTCATCAACGACGGCTTCCGGATTATGGCCCCCCGACACCAGCAGCCAGGCCAGCGGCCGCAGGAACCCACCCCATTTCGAATTCGCGCCGACTACATCACCCGCCGCTCCGCGATACGATGAGAAAGCCGATTCCGCTATCACGCCCCGCACGCCTGCGGGATGCGTCTCGCCAGCCACAGCCAGCGCCAGCGCACCGCCCAAGCTCTGCCCATAGAGGATCACGCGTTGCGGATCAACGTCGGCACGTCCATGGACGTGCGCCAGCGCGGCCACCCCATCCTCGAATGTTCCCTGACGGGTCGGCTTTTTATTCGCCGAGTCTCCATAACCGCGATAATCAAAGACAAAGACATTGAATCCTTCAGCCGGTAGCCAGGAGACAAACGAGTAGTGCGCGGTCATGTTCTGGGCATTGCCGTGGAAATGGACCACCGTGCCCAGCGCCGGGCTCTGAGTCGTGGCCGGGATGAACCAGCCATGCAGTTGGGTTCCGTCGCGGCTGGTGAACCACACGTCCTGATAAGGCTGGCCAGCCCCGGTCGGCGTCGAATAGACCCGCGAGTCAGGATAGTAAAACAACCCGTTGGCACATCCGTTCAACAACAGCGCCACACAACCGAAACCAACCACAAGAACGGCGAACGTCCGGCCGCGCCACGGCCGCCGAATCAGAGCCGATAGAACGTGTCTAGACATTATTCGCGCATCCTGTAACACATCACCGTCTGGGCACGGGGATCGGCCACCAGCCTGACCGGTTCGGAAGGCTCGATCACCCGGACCACATCGGCCCATGCGCTCCCGTTTGGCGCATAGTCGGCCAGCCGGCTGGGCGCCCCGTCGAAGACGCCCGCATCCAGTCGGTTGCCCGGACGTTGGGGGAACAGTGCGAAATAGAGCATGTTCATTTCGACCAGTTCGTTGAAAAAGTGCGTGCCAAGGGAAATGTCCGGCGTCAGCGTGTCATGCATGACTTCCAGTTCGCACAGCAGGGCGATGTGATTGATCTCCGAAAAATTGACCGGCACTCCCAGCGAGGGCGTGCTGGTGCCCCACCGCCCCGGGCCGATCAACAGCGTCACGCCCCCCCGGCGGCCGCATTCCCGGTTGATTTCGCCGATCAGCCGGGCAACGGCATACCGGTCGCGATCCGCCAGAGCGGCGAAACGCGCCGGCACGACCGTGATGAAGCGGTCGACGGCGGTCACGCGCCCGTGACCCACCACCGCGCCCACAGCCGACAGGATGATGTCCTGTTCCGGCACCTGCACCTGCGGCACCTCGACGCCGCTGGTTCCCTGCACCTTCAGCGGACGGCATTGGAGCAGGTTGATGCGATACTCCTGCCGAGTCACGAAGTTGACGGCGAACTCGACATCCACGGGGTGGCCGTACGCGGCCTCCAGCGATTCGAGAATGGCGCGCATATCGGCCACGAAGGGCGTTTCCGCGAGCAGCCGGTCAAAGGTCAGAATCCAGACTTCGCGGCCGTCGGCCAGCGGGGCGGCCTGGGGATCGAGCGACGCGAATATCGAGACGGGCACGTCGGTCGACTGCGCGACCAGATCGAGGAATTC
This sequence comes from Kiritimatiellia bacterium, assembly GCA_044343885.1. Lineage (GTDB taxonomy): Bacteria > Verrucomicrobiota > Kiritimatiellia > RFP12 > JAAYNR01 > VGWG01. The sequence continues at coordinate 2,772 of JBIJDW010000106.1, read as the reverse complement.
GCCGGACACGAGCCGACCGGCATCCAGATCGATGTAGTCGACGCGGCGCTGCGAATGCCGGCAGATCTCGTCGAAACCGGCGTCGGGCCTGCGCCCGGGCGCATTCAGCGCCACCACGCGGGTATAGTCGTCGTCAATGCGATCGACGGCGCGGGTACCCAGGCCATAGACCAGCCGGAGCACGCCCGCGCGCGGGTCCACCTTCGAGCTCCACATGAAGGGGTTGAACGAGAACCCCACGCCGGCCAGATGGGGATAGAAGCAGCGTCCGTGCATGGCTCCGGACACGCGCATCACGAGCAGCGCCATCTGCTCGTCGCGGTCGAGCAGACCGTGCCGGGCGCGGTAATTGAGCGCCTCGGCGCTCATGGTGCTGGCGTACACCGTCTTCACGGCCGCGAGGAAATCCGCCATGCGTTTTTCGCGCGGCCCCTGATTGGCGCAAAACACGCTTTCATACTTGCCGGCGAAGGCGTTGCCGTAGTTGTCCTCGAGCAGCGAGCTTGACCGGACGATCACGGGATACTGCCCGAAGTAGTCGAGCATCTCCTCGAACTGACGCAGGACGTAGTCGGAGAACTGCCCGGTCATGATCTGCTCGCGAGCCTCGTCGGAGCCTTCCAGAAACCGGTCGATGTCGCGTTGCTGCTCGCGGTGCCGCCAAATCTTGTTGCGCACGAGGTAGGTGTAGAACACGTCCGACCCGATGTAGAAGGAGTCGTGCGACTCGAGCGCCGCCTCCGCCTGCGGCCAGTTCGATTCCAGTATCCGGCGCGCGACCAGCATGCCGACGGTCTTGCCGCCGATCAGACCGCTGCCGATCAGGCGGGCGCGGATGGCGATCAGGTCTTCCAGCCGGAGGTGCCGCTCCACCAGAGCCATCATGGCGGGATCGCGGGTGACCATCATGCGGACGATCTGATGCCGGACGTCCGCCTCCTGTTCCGGCGTATGCCACACGGCCTCGCGCGAGGCCACAATCTCCCCGGCGCGCCCGAAGGCCCGCTGGCCATGCTCGCCAGTCTCGGCCCAGGACGGACCGGCGGCGGCCAGCACCTGGGAGATCACCGCGCTGGACGTCACCTGCTCGAAGCGGTCATCCGGCCGCCAGGCGTGCAGCATGTGGATGGTCGGAGAGTAGCGGAATTGGGTTTTGATCGGCCGGACATGCAGGACGTCCTGATGGCGGAAGACGTCCAGAAATAACTGGGTGGTTTCAATGATCGGCTCGGTGGCTTGACGTGAATGCCGGTGCCGCAGCAGACCGAAATACGTGATGGTCTGGAGGTCGAAGAGATACGGACAGGTCAGCATGAAGAAATTGCCGAGCATCGCGTCTGAATACCAGTCCACGGCCAGATCGGAGAGGCAGTCAAACAGGTAATAGGCTCCAGGACCGGCCTCGGTGATCGCGCCGTGGATGCGGTGGATAAAGGATTCAAAGCCTTCCTCGGGGTCCAGCGTCATCGTCTGGATGCCGCTGTCCGGTGCCAGCAGAGGGGCGTGCCGGGCAAACCTGAAATAGATCAGCCGCCGGCCGTCGCGCTGCGCGGCGTGCACGAAGGGCGTTACAAACGCCTGATAGTCCTGGATGGCCTCGACGTGCCAGACAATGTTGTCGCCGGCGAGAATGCCGCTCAAGGCCGTATCCATCGACGGCAACCCGGTGGTGTGAACAGGCGGATGGTCGGACATGGTGGTTTTTTACTCCGGATCCAACGCCAGTTCCTGCGCCTCGTCCTCCGCCTCTTCCTGCGCCGCCTCTTGCTGTTTGGCGCGCGTGCGGCGGGACGGCTTGGGGATGGTCGGAGGCGGCTCGCTTGCAGCCGTGCCGACGTCGAGGTCGCGGACGCCGATTTCGCGCAGCCGCATCGACACGATCTTGGAGACGCCCTTGTCCTGCTGGGTCACGCCATAGACGATGTCGGCGCTGGCGATGGTGTGCTGGTTGTGGGTGATGATCAGAAATTGCGACTGCGCGAGGAAGTCCTTGAGCGCCTGGACAAAACGGCCAATGTTGGAGTCGTCCAGGGCGGCGTCCAGTTCGTCGAGCATGCAGAAGGGCGATGGCTTAATCATGTAAATGGCGAAAAGCAGGCTGACCGCCGTCATGGTGCGCTCGCCGCCGGAGAGGAGCGTCACCGACTGCGGCCGCTTGCCCGGCGGCCGTGCGATGATGTCCACGCCGCATTCGAGCGGGTCTTCGGGGTTTTCCAGAAGGACAAGCCGAGCGGTTCCGCCGTTGAACAGCTTGGTGAACATGATCTCGAAATTGGCGTTGGCCTGCTCAAAGGTGGCCTTGAACATCTCTGATGTCTTGCCGTTGATCATCTGGATCAGGTTGAAGAGCTGTTCCTTCGCCTTGACAAGATCGTCCTCTTGCGCCCGCAGGAACGTGTAGCGCTCTTCGAGCTCCTTGTACTCCTCGATGGCGACGAGGTTGACCGGTCCCATGGCCGCGATTTCGGCCTGAAGCTGGAGCAGGCGCGGTTCGACGTCGGCAATCTCGGGGACGACGCCGCCGGGCCAGCTCGGGTCTGATTGCGAAATCAACTGGTCAGACGAGAGGCCGTAATCGTTGTAGATGCGGTCGAGGTGGTTCTGCCGGCGCATCCGCGACTCGGCGAGTTCAAGGTCGGAGCGGCTCTTCTCGTTGCGGGCTTCCTCGTGGACACGACGCAGCTCGCCGAGGGCCGCGTCGGCCCGCTCGAAATCGACGCCTTTCCTGGCCCGGACCGCGCGACCTTCGTCAATGCAGACGTGGATGCGCTT
>JBIJDW010000105.1:0-8945 GCA_044343885.1 Kiritimatiellia bacterium | reverse complement strand
GCGGTCGCGGGTCACGCCACGCTCATCATGCACGATCGCCACGCGGCGCCCGGCAATCCGGTTGAAAACAGCCGATTTGCCCACATTGGGCCGCCCGATGATCGCCACCACGCGGCGTTTGATGACGGGTTGAATCTCTTCGCTACAATCTGATGGCTTCATGGGGTGAACATAGCACACTGGGTGCGCTTTGGCAATGTCCCCGTTTGCCACGGGCATGACGAACGCAGCTAAATTGATGCCCCTGCTGCTAAGAAAGCCCGCCAGCCAGTAGCCAGCGCAACACTGGCTACTGGCTGGCGGGGCGCGTTAATGCAGAGGGAAGCGCGCAATCCAGTCCAGTAATCCTATTCCCACACTTTCGAAAGTGTGGGAATACTCAATGTTTTTTTGTATATAAATGAAGGTAATTCGATAAGTTAATACAGGTCGTCCTATTCTCACACTTTCGAAAGTGTGGGAATCGTAAAAGAGCAAATGTTTCGCCAGTCTCACCTGTGAATACACGGACGGCGGAACGAACATTCGCTCAAAACCGGATTGATTACAGCCATTCAGCGGTTTCACCGGTATGCCGTCCGTGTATTCACGGGTGAGGCATCCGAGTGAAACCGCATAGTAGCGGCTTTTGCGGTAAAATTAAGATGCGTGTGCCCTGTTGCCCCGACCTACCCTCCCGCACGCACGCGCGCCGCCACCCGCCGCAGCCGGGCGCACACGGTGTCGCGGCCGAGCAGCGCCAGCATCTCAAAAAGCCCCGGGCCTTCGGAGAGACCCGAGACCGCGACCCGCACCGGGTGCACGAATGCGCCCAAGCCTGTCCCACTGGCTTCGCCCATCGCCGTGAGCGCGTCGTGGGGGCTTTGCACGTCAAACACCGGTAGCTTCTCAAACGCCGCCGAGACAGCCTCCAGGGTCTCCGCCGCGCCCGGTACCTGAAGCCGTTTTTCAACCGCCTTGGCGTCGAATGGATAGTCCTCGGTAAAGAAATAGGCGCAGGTTGCGGGGATGTCCGAATAAAATTTGGTCCGCACCTGCATCTGCTCGATGATCCCGTCCAGCGTCGCCTGCGGGAAATCATCACGCAACAGCCCGGCTTCGCGCAGCCGCGCCGTGAAGATACCGGCATACTCCGCGCGCGGGGCCATGCGGATGTATTCGCCGTTCATCCAGGTGAGCTTTTTAAGGTCGAACCGCGCCGCGCTAGACTTGCAGTGGTCCAGCGTGAAGGCGGCCACCAGCTCGTCGCGCGTCATCACCTCGCGGTCCTCGCCCGGCGCCCAGCCGAGGAGCGCGAGGAAGTTGAACAGCACCTGGGGCAGGTAGCCCTGGTCCCGGAATTCGCCGACGAACGCCGCGCCGTCGCGCTTGCTGTAGGGTTTCCCCTGGTTGTTGACGATCATCGGCAGGTGCGCGTATTGGGGCACGGCGGCGCCGATCGCCTTGAACAGCTCGATGTGCTTAAAAGTGTTTTCCAGATGATCATCGCCGCGAATGACGTGGGTGATCCGCATGTCGATGTCGTCCACCACGTTGGCGAGGTGGAAGACCGGCGTGCCGTCGGAGCGGACGATCACAAAATCCTGGGTGTCCTCGGCCTTCTTGCGGATCACCCCCTTGACCAGATCGGTGACCTCCAGCCGGCCCTCCTTGGGCATGCGAAAAATCGTGCACGGCTCGCCGCCGCCCTTGGCCTCGCGATAGGCCGCGCCGCTGCTGAGCAGCGCGTCGGCCACAGCCAGATGGCGGGCGGTCTGGCGGCTCTGATAAACCGTTTCCTCGTCGTGGTCCAACCCCAGCCACGCCATACAATCCAGCAGCGTGCGGATCGCCGCGTCGGTCGAGCGCTCGCGGTCGGTATCCTCCACGCGCAGCAGGAAGCGCCCGCCCGCATGACGGGCGAAGAGCCAGTTGAAAATGGCGGCGCGAATATTGCCGATATGGACGTTCCCCGTCGGACTCGGGGCGAAACGGACGCGAACAGACATGGCAAACCCTCGTTCAGTGACGCAACAGAAAACGGCGGTGATGATACCGCCCCCACCGATCAAAGTAAAGCCCGCCGGAACGGAAAGTGGTTGGCCGGGCTTGCGGTCAAGGTATCCGACCGGCGATACGCGGACAGCCCTCGGATCCGGCCCCATATAGCAGACGCATGCCGCGCGGGGGAACATAGATCGGGCCATACATTTGCCATCCGTTCTTAAGAAAATTATCGCCGGCGAACTTACCTCTGGGTTTGCCTTGCGTTTTGCCTAAGCGCACAAAGCCGCCTGTTTCCAGATCCATGAGTTCGCTCATGTGAGACCTATCGATGATTCTGTTGACGATTTTTAGCTCAGGGCCGCCGCGAGGGTAAATTTCCGGTGTGTAGGTTACAACCCGGGAGGGGTTCCAGTCGCCATCCCCTGCAAGGTAAGAAAAGTCGAGCTGCGAGTAGATTTGCCCGACCTGAACCTTGTTGGGGCCACCAAAAAGGTATTGGGGGTTCTGGATCAGGAGATACTCGCGCACGGCCTTGGTTCCTTCGTTGACCAGCACAAAGAGGGTCTTGCGGCGGTTTACGGCGCCCTTATAGCGGGTCTTCTCAACACCCGTCGCCCGGATGAATGCGGACACCTTCGTGCGCGCGGTCGGAGATTCCGCAGTAACGGCAAACCCTTTGTCGGCCTCAGCCTCAAAATCCTCGCCGAAGTGGAAGATGCCTTCCGTGCGCCAGTAAGGCAGGAACTCGGTCTGGCCGTCGCTCTCGAAATAGCCGAATTCCTCCAGCGCGCGCGCGACATCCGCCGCGCCCACGCAGTTGACCAAACCTCCCAGATCGACGCCGATGTCGTGCAAGAGCGCCCGGCCCAGGGCCATGCGGTCGAGCGCCGGCGACGCCCCGGCTGAGGTCAGCGCCACGGCATTGGGTCGCAACTGCGCCGCCAGCGCCGTGTGCGGGGCGGCGAGATAGCGGAACAACCCCAGCGGAAAGCGATCAGCCAGCGTGGCCCCGGCATCCAACGCCTCGCCGCCGGCCGTACCTTCCAGCAAGGCGCGCGTGGCCGCGACCTCGCAGACGGATGCCGCCTCCGCGCGTACCAAAACGTTGGTGCCCGCGAGCGAGCCGCGTGCCGCAGCATCGAGCGCCGGCGTGGCCGCTTTCTCCGACCAGGGCTGCCATTGCGTCAATCTGCGGTCAGCCACCTTGGCCCGGGCCGGATGAATCAGGAAGGTGAAAGTCGCCGTCTTCTCGCCGCTACGCGGCGACTTGTTGACCAGAGCAATCTTCCATTGAGTGACCTTTTCGCGACTGAGCTCCACGCTCATGGACGGGGCGTCCTTGTCCAGCACAAGCCCCTCTCCAGCCAGCCAAGTGAATCCGCGGTCGCCGTTACCCAGAAAGAAGTGCGAGACGATTCCTTTCTGGAACTTCCCGTCGCCTTCCGGGTTCTTCCCGTTCAACCACAGCACCCCCGACTTTGAACCCAGTGTCCCGTATCCGGGCGGCAGGGATTTTTCCTTGGACAATCCGTCCGGATTGCCGGCAATAGCCGTATCCACAGGCCCGTCGAGTTCCATCACCACATCCAGCCGTTCGAGTGCGGTCCCCTGGGCGTCATAGGTCACCTGACAGGTCATGGATCCATCTTCCGCGTAAACGAGGCGCAGACGCCCCTTCAGCTTGTCGGCCTGCCATGTCCCCGTGGCTTCAATGCCCTTGTCGGTCTTGACCAGTTCGGCTGGCGCGTCGGCCATGGCCACAAACATAGCCTTGTCAATAACGGCCTCGAGTCGCAGGGGCGCCGCGAGCTGCGGACCGCGGCCGATTCGCTTGATGAGCGTGGCGGGGCGTTCCTTTTCCGCCCGCCAGGCAAGCGGCAGGTCGTTGGTCAGCGCGCGAATCTCAATTTGCGCGGGCAACCCGGTGTCGTCCACCGTGATCACGTTCCGGAAGGTGGTGACCAACCGGTTCGACACGGCGATGTCGGCGCGCGTCGTGGCGGCGGCCAGCAGCAGGGTCGCGGCGGCGAACGATGTCTGTGCCATGTGTCCACGCTTATGAAGTTGTAATGCTATGCCTCTTGTAATCATTCAGATTCCTCACTTTTCGCTAGAGACGAGGTAGAAAGATGAAGAAGATAGACGAAGTATGGCGGCATCGCCTCTACTTTGTCTTTCTACCTAATCTTGCTTCTTTGTCTCTTCCCTTCATCTACCTTCTTCGTTTCTTCCTCACCCCCGGGCGCTGCGCCATCCAAGTATCCTTTCAAACCCTCCAGCATCGCCATGACCTCACGCAGATGGCATTTGGCGAGACTCATGTCTTCCGCCCAGGCGGTTGCGGCCAAATCCAAATACGCAGCCAACTTGGATCCCGCATCCTCGGCGATCTCCACGAACTTGCCGTGGTCTAGTTTGGAGAAACGACCGTTCCCCTCTGCGATATTGACCGTCAAGCTTGTTGTCAACTCGTCAATTCGTTTCGCGTACCTCCGCTCTCGTTGCGGCTGGGAAAAGGCACTTCCAATTAGCTCGTGGATCTGAAGCGAACGTTGGTAGACGATCAATGATTCGTGTGCAAAGAAGTGCCGTGTGCCGGTCACATAAGGCGGGGCGTCCTCCCTCACGACCAAGGATCTGCACCACGAACTCCGTAGTCCGACCTCCATTCGGGCCACTTGTTGCAGTATCTCCTTTGCCGCCAGCAATTGAGGTGCATCAATAAGATTTCGATGCTGGGCCACATCGAGACACGCGGCGCTTTCCAGCACGGATCCCAAGGAACACTCCAGATAGTACGTTGCTTGATTGGTCCGTTGCAGACGGGCCGCCTTTACAAGATTCGTTACGAGACTCTCGATGGCGCGATCCAACTGGTCACGCACCGCAACTGTCGCTGGCCAGGCAGCAATCGCGGGCAAAACCATTTCCGCAAAGCTCAATGCTTTAGCGTAGACATCGAGCCTCTCATGTGGAAAGAACTGTTCCATTTATCCGGTATCCTTCTCTTTTCAGAACTGTCGCCGGAAAGACGAGGTAGAAAGATGAAGAAGATAGACGAAGTATGGCGACATCGCCTCTACTTTGTCTTTCTACCTAATCTTTCTACTTTGTCTGTTTCCTTCATTTTTCTTCTGCTTTCGCCTTCATCTTCCTTCTTCTCGCCTGAGACGAGGTAGAAAGATGAAGAAGATAGACGAAGTATGGCGGCATCGCCTCTACTTTGTCTTTCTACCTAATCTTTCTACTTTGTCTATTTTTCTTCACTGCGCACACTCCCCATACAGCACTCGGTAATCATGATACGGCACGTACACCGGCCCATACCGCTCGCCGGCTTTGTCGCCGGATTTGGCGATGAGTTCACCGGTCTCGATATCCATCAGCGCCGGCTCGTCCGCCTTGCCGTCGGCGGCCCGCCACGCCTGCTGAAGCGCGGCGGGAACCGCCGCGTGGCCCCGCACGTCTGTGCGCCGCTGTGTGTTCGCGCCGCCCAGTATGCGCTTCGAATCGCGCAGATCGATCGGCAGTTCCACGTCGCCATCGGACTCGTTGAGGATCACGAAGATCGCCTTGTAGCCCTTGCCGTTATCCAGCGGCCGGCGATAGACGGTGACACGCACCTTCGATTCGTTGCCGGGCTTGTCGCCCATGCGCACCTGGGCATCGTTGCGCCAAAACGGCAGCTTTTCGATGTCGGCGTCCTTGAAAAACCCGAATTGGCCCAGCCGTCCGAGCAGCCGCACGGCCTGTTCCTCGTGTTCCATCGGCACCCAACTGATCGAGGGACTCACGGCACACTCAGGATCCAAAATGGCACACACACCGCCACGCGTGACCCCGAAGTCGTGCAGCAAAGCCACGCCAAGCATCTGCCGGTCCAGGCACGCATTATCGCCGGACCCCACGGGGTTGATGGCTGGCACCATCGTGGCGGACAGGCCGGTGTAGTTCATCGCTGCGAAGCGATAGTACGAGTTGGGGTAGGACGTGATCAGGTCGATGTCGTAAGCACGCATCAACGCGCCGGCGTCGCCCCAGATGAGGCTGTTCCACATGAACGACTCGAGCATGCACGCGGCCTTGCCGCTGCGGGTCTGGTGTCGCATCGGGACGTTATTCTCGACATGCACACGGGACAGGCGTTTGGACATGTTGCGCTGGTACTGGCCCAGGTAGCCGGGATGCCAAGGGAGTTCATTCGTACGGACGGTGGTCAGCGGACGCAACCAAGCGTCGTCCATGGCCGGGTTCTGCGACACCGGCACCGGTGTGAACGGATGCGTATACCAGCCGACGATACGCCCGAGACGAATGAGGCGTTCGAAATAGAAGAGTGCTTTGTCTTCAAAAAGCCGGTTCTGATCGGGCAGGTCTAGATCGCCGGGTAACACGTAACGCCAGTAGGGCGGTTTGTCCTTGCGCCACTCGGCACATTTTTCATAGGGGATATTCGTAGGCGCGCTGGCCGCAGTATGCCAGGCATCCTCCAGTTCCTTGTCCCCAGGAGCGTAGGGAGAATCGATGCCAACATAATTTCCTGCCTTGCGGACGTCTGGAGATCCGGCGATTCTTCTAAATTTCTTCACGCTGTCCGTCTGCCATTCCTCACCGGCGTTGTATTGCCAGGCATAGAGGCGGGCATTCTCCGGCTTGGGTTTCGCCGGATGGGTCAGAAGCGAGAACTCGATCGTGTGCCGCCCCTTGACTTCGGCCGGATGATTGACGAACACCACCCGCCAGATCACGTCGCCGGCCTTGTCGCGTTCGAGCTGCATCGCCGAACCGTCCCGGTCCAGGATCCATCCCTTGTCGTTGTGCGCGTAGTACGACCAGCCGCGGTCGTCGCTGCCGAACCAGAACCAGGGAACGAATTTGGTGTAGAATAGTTCCAGATGCATCGCCGTGCTGTCCCACACCACGCCGGTTTTCTTCGGAAGGCTGCACTCCAGACGCTCGTCGAATACCGCCAGATCCACCGTGCCGGCGATGTCCGCCACCAGTTCGAGCCGGTCGATTTTTACGGGCGTGTCGCTGCCGTAGATCAGCGTGGCGTGCAGCGAACCGTCGCAGTCGTAGCGCGTCTGGAGATCCGCATCGACAGGTCCGATCCGCAGTTTGGATGCATACACGATCTCGCTCTTCCAGATCCGCACGGCCTTGGCCGGAGTCACCATCTGGGCGGGCACGCGCTTGCCGCCGATCTCGACCTCCAGGCGCATCGGTGCGCGCAACTGCGGGCCGCGGCCGATGGCCAGCAGCGTTTGCGGCGATACGGTGGCATTCGCGCCACGTTGTTCCAGCGGCAGTTCGCGCGGATCGGGCCGGATGTCGATCTGCGCCGGCAAGCCCGATGCGTCGAGCGTGAAGCGGTGCTTGAGCGTGTCAAACCCCTTGTCATTCGGCTGGATCGACGTGAACGGCTCCCACACCCGGTCATCGAGTCCCAGCGTGTTCTCCATCCACGGCGCCTTCTGAAACGATTCGCGACGATCATCGCGGTCGTCGCTCTCCGACACCATGGACAGGCTCGGCCGCTCGCCATCCGCCTTCTCCTTCTCCCAGGGATGCAACTCCACTTGCTCGCCCGCAATGCCTTTGCCCTCGGTTTTCGCGGCCGTGAGGTTGATGAACGGCTTCGTTTCGGTCTGCGCCGCGACGATCTTCATGTTCTCGTCGAACAGCAGGACCGTCACTTCGTAGGTCTCGCCGGGCTCGATATTGGGCGCATCGCACAGGAAGGTGGCAAAGTCGCCGATCAGGTTCGTTTTGAACTCGTGGATCTCGGTCTGTTCCCCTCCGAACACCCTCTTGACGATCAATTGCGCCTCGACGGCCGTCTTCACCTCATCCTTGGCGCCCGCGATGCCACGGTCCACCACGGCCGACAGCCGTTTGGTGTAGGGGTCGACATCCACCCGCAGATCGAAATCGGGATTGCGCGGCGGCCGCAGTTTCGCGATGATGTCGACGCGATTCTCGCGGAACGTCGCGCCTTTCCCATTGACTTTGACGTTTATCTGGGAATCCATGAGATGGAATTTGATCAAGCGCGTGAGGAAAAGCGTCTTGGCCGGCTGTCCCATGGAGCGCACGTCGAACCAGAGCACGTTGCCTGCGGTTAAGCCGGGCATTGGCTGCCGCAATCTCACCACTTTCGTTTCGCCAGGCTTCAGTTGCAACAGCCCGTCCGGGATTTCCTTGGATTGATAGGTGGAATACATCAGCTCCCCACCGGTCTCGATATGAAACCCGATACGCACCGTCTCGGACCGGGTGTTGTGATTCTTGACGGTCATCTGCATGTTCAGGGCGCCGTCCATGAGCGGGCCGATTTCATTGATCTGGAAAACCGGGGATTTCGAATCGAACACCAGCTTCATCTTGGTCGTATTCCAACCGTGCGCGTCGAAGGCGTTGAAGAACGCGCCTTGGCCGCCGATGCCGCGCGCAAACCAGACGCGGAAGGCCGAGCCGTCCGTGGGCGGGATCGTCACCAGCGGTCGCCCATCCGCATCCTTGGCGTCGTAACCGGCATAGCGCAACGATTTCAGCGGGATTTTGTACTCGATCACCCAGCGCCGGCCATCGGCAACCGATTTAATCTCCGCGCGAGGATCGAACCGCATGTCATTACCGGTTTCCTTGCTCCAGTACCAGTCGGTGACCATGCCGATCGGATTGACATCCCAGCGCAGCAACCCGCGATTGTACCCGTCGGTCAGATCCTCAACGGGGCGGATCTCCAGCTCCGTGTGGTCGTCGAACAGCATGCCGTACTGCGGGTGTTCCAGCGTGTCCTTATAGCGACCGCGCGCCCTGAGCCACGAGTCGACCGGATAGATCGGCGATGACCAGCAGAAATAAAGATACTCGTTGTCGTAACCCGAGTAGACCTGCAATTGCGTCTGCGGCGGGGCCATGTTTCTAAAATCGCCGAACCCATGGTCGTACCAGAA
>JBIJDW010000437.1:0-2695 GCA_044343885.1 Kiritimatiellia bacterium | reverse complement strand
CACGCCGCGCGGCTGAGGATCGCTCCAACCGCCTGCGCATCCGGGTCCACCAGCGCCAGCGTCGTCACATCCCCCGGCCCCACATCCTCTTCCAGCGCCAGTCGTACCGCCTCGGCGACCCGCGGATTCCTCATGAGATCAGGCAACACCATAACACCCCTTACGTTTGATCGCTTCAATCGACAAGTAGTCCTCGATCAGGCGTTTGTCGTCGGCCTTCATCCGTGGTTCATCTTCCTGGGTCTGAGGATCGCCGTCACATGGGTCGGTTCCACGCGAAACTCGATGGGCGGGCTTTCGTTCTCGGCCAGGGCCCGTTGCGCCAGTTGAATGCCCACTCCGAAGCGTTGCACAAACCCCAGGACGCGCATGGCATCGGCGACGTTTGGGTTGCGGTAGTCGCTCTTGCCGGGTTGGCCGAAGTTCTGCACGGTTACCTCGCCATACGGCCCGCCGGTGTTGTGAATTTCGATGCGGTCGTTGAACCAACAAACGCGTATTGGCGCGTTTGTGGCTTCGTAAGCACGGTGCATGACCGCATTGCGCGTCAATTGCACCAAGGCTGTCGGAGGGTATAGATACCGGCGGACTTCCCTGTCCGAACCGACAATGTCCACGGCCGTTCGGTTGTGCCCGTCCAGTTTGGAGTCCAGATCGCGGAGCATCTCGGCAATCGGTCCTTCGCAGCGCTTCTCGTCGATGACGGGATCTGCCCATTCGCTGCCATCTATGCGCAGAAACTGAATGCATGCACACGCCAGATGGAAACGCGGGTCTCGCGCCAAGACCAGCAACCCGACTACTGTGGGAACCGGTTCATCCGCCGCCAGGATCATGCGGCAGGCGGCCAGACGCTCCTCGTAGTCCCGTTTGTTGGCATCGAGGATATCCTTGGCGAACGCGCCGGGCAGGTAGTCATCTTCGAAGCGCGCCCGGCTCAAGTCCGATAACGTTGCCGAACGGACGAGATGCAAATCGTAGGGCTGGTCACGGTGCCGCCGTTTCTCATTCAGGATACGCTCATCCTGCGCCGTGGAGATAGAGCGGCGAGGTCCGACACGTACCCAGATGCGCCCCCGGTAACGTACGGGCGGCGAGTCGGCAGGCAACACGGTTACAACCGCGACATCCACCCCGTGCAGTCGACGCTTCTCGACTGTCAACGATGGCGGCGGCAACATGTTGCCGTCAGTTTTGATATCGGCCAATGTCCGCAGGAGTTCGTCCGTGATGGGCAGTCCGGATGGCGTTCCGTCGTCTTTCGCCCCGACAAAGAGAACGCCAGGTTTGCCGTGCCCCGGCAAGTCATTGGCGAACGCGCATACGGCTTGGCGGGCGGCATCGGGCGCGTCACCGCGCCACGTCTCTTTCCGCTCGGCCAGATCGGACTCGATATTGGCAAGCAGCGCCTCAAGTTCCTCATCTGAGTACGGTCTGGGTACGGTCATGGTGCTACTCCTTTGCTCGTGCAAAACCTTCTGGCCGACCGGCAATCTGGAGGGATCAACCGCCATTCTCGATCATCGCTTTCTGTTCCACAGATTCACCTCCGCACCGATCTTGGGACGGCGCAGCGATCACGTATCGTAAGCGTCGAAATTTCCCGTTTACTATTGCAGATTGATGCGAATCACACAAGCTCAATTGTTGCGTCTGCGCTCTCAGCGCTTGACAGTGCGAGCCGCCTGTCGCACAATCCCAACCCATGCGGCGCGTGGCGTTCAGGCGCTGGCGGATCGGTGGCGGACGCGAAGGGGGTTTTGTTTTGGCTCAGGCTTTCAACAATCGGTTACCGGATCAGGCGGGACCCGGCGCCGCCGTGTCCCGCATCACCTGCATCATCTGGGATTGGAACGGTACCCTGCTGGATGATGTCTGCGCCTCGGTGAGCGCGCTGAACACGCTCATGGCGCCCCGCGGCCTCGGTCCCGAAACCGTGGCGCGCTACCGCGACCGCTTCGGTTTTCCGGTCCGCGACTATTACCTGAAGGCTGGATTCGATCTGCCTAGCGAGGATTGGGAACATCTGGCCCGCGACTATCACGACGCCTACCTCGCGCAGCCCGGACTGCGGCTCTTCGACGACGCCAGGCCTGTCCTCAACACCCTCGCCGCGTGCGGCATTCGCCAGGCGCTCCTCTCGTCCTGCGAACAGTCCATTCTGGAGCGCTTGCTGGGCGAGGCCCGGCTGACCAGTTGCTTCTCCCGCATTTGCGGCGCCGACAACCTGCACGGTCTCTCCAAGGCCGAACGCGGACGCGCCCTCGTCCGCAATCTCGGCTGCGCCAGCGCCACGACGCTGTTCGTGGGCGACACCCTTCATGACCACGACGTGGCCGCCGAACTCGGCTGCCGCTGCGTCCTCGTCGCCCGCGGACACCAATCCCGCGAGCGGCTGCTCGCCGCCGGCCGGCCGGTCATCGACCGTCTGGACGATCTGCCCCGCCTCATCGCCGAAGGAACCTGCTGATGCCCTTTACCCTCACCACCACCGACCGCCTCCCACCGCTGGCCCGCGATGAACGGTTTCTCGACGGCGCCCTGCTGGTGCGGTCGCGCTCGGGGCTTCATCCCACCGAGCGCGCGCTGTTGGAGCGGCTACCGACGCTCCCCCGCACCGTTTCGCGCGTTCTGGTCGCAGGCAACCGCACCGGCGTTCTACCTGCCGCAATCCATCATCTGTTCCCGCGGACCG
>JBIJDW010000436.1:0-2725 GCA_044343885.1 Kiritimatiellia bacterium | reverse complement strand
CCGGTCATTCAGAACCTGCTGCCCACCCGGCCCCGCGTGGCCGAGACCGTTCCGCCGGCCGATTCGATGTCCCTTCAATTGACCCGCGCGGGGCGTCATCACCCCGTGACCCGCTCGCTGGCTGGCGTCGTGCAGGACGCGGAAGTCGCGACCGACGAGCGCAGACGGGACGACGCCATGGGGCTGTTGCAGACCCGTGACGGGATTCCGCTGATCAGCGCCCGTTTTGCAGGTAAGGGAAAGGCGCTTCTGGTGGATACGGACCGCCTGTGGCGGAAGCTGAACGCCACGGCGCTCGAGGCCCATGCCGCCCTGGTGGCGGGCATTGTGGATTGGGCTGTCGAGGCGGGCGCGCCCGCCCCCGGGGGGCCGCGTCCCGATCTGTATCGCTACACCAGCCGCGAGTCCGTGCAGATCTGGACGGAGGCCGCGGGCGGGACGAATCGGGTGATCGAGCTGCGTGCGGGCGAGCAGATGCTGGAGGCGCCGGCCGTGCAGGCCTATCCGGGTGACACCTGGGCCTCCGCCGTTTTTGAGAAGGTGCCTCCGGGTGACTGGACCGTGACGCGGCGCGGGGGCAGCGACGCTCCGGAGCCGCTCCGCGTGCTGGATCGCAGCCGCGAGTTCCACGCCCTGTCGCGCGACGAGGCGTTTCTGCGTGCGCTGGCCGTCCATTCGGGCGGCGTCTGCACCGGGCTGGCCGATGCCGGGCGCCTGTTCAACGACATCCAGCCCCGCAGCCGCGTCGAACATCAGGAACGCGTCTGGCGGCTCTGGGACTCTCCGTGGATGCTCGGGTTGCTGGTGGTCATGCTGACCATTGAGTGGATCTGGAGAAAACTGGCGGGACTTGTGTAATGCAGGGGAAACTCAAACATCTGCCGATGCCCGTGGTGAGAACGATTCTGGCGTTCTACCACCGCAAACGGGTCTATGAGCTGCTGCGGGCGCTGCTGGCGCCGCTGCTGTGCTATGCGGTGCTGGCGCTGATCGCCACGCACGTGGACCGTTTTCTGTTTCTCGATACGCCTGCGCGGCTGTGGATCAGCGGTGTGACGTATGGCGCGACCCTCCTCGCTGGCGCGATTTCGCTGGGGGCTTTCGCGTGGCGGCGGTTCACGGTCAGCGGTCTGGCCTACGAGATGGAACGCCGGTTACCGGCATCCACGGCGGAACGGCTGGTCACGCTGAACGATGTACTGGCCCGGGCCGCGGACGGCGGCTCTGCGGCGGACACCGTCGCCCACGCGGCGCTGGTGGAGCAGTTGACACGGGAAACCGTGGCTCTCTGTGAACACACCCCGCACGCCGCGCGGCTGGCCCGCGACCGCCGCCTCAAACGCCGGACCGTGGCGCTGATGCTGCTGGCGGCGGCCTGGGTGGGGCTGTTCGCTTTGCCCGCCTACCAGTTCCCGCTGATGCTGCAGCGGCTGACGTGTCCCACGCGGAATCTTCCGAAACCGAGCTTCATGCGGTTGACGGTGACGCCGGAAGCGGCCGTGGTCGGGCGTGGCGGAGAAGTGGTCTTGCAGGTGCAGGTGACCGGCGAGATCCCCCGCCTGCTCCAGCGGCCGCTGCGCTGGCTGGGCGCCGACGCCGGAATCTGTCTGCTGGCATCGGCCACCGGCACCGTCTCGCGTTTGCCGATTGCCGGCGACGCCCGCCCGATGAGCCGCGTGCAGCGCCGCCTATTCGTGACCACGCGGAACGACCTGCAGGAGAGTTTTAGTTACCGCGTGCGCTGCGGCGATGCGCAGACCGACATCCGCCGGGTCCGCGTCATCGCGCAGCCGCGGGCCACGGGCGTGGTTGTGCAGGTGGAGCCGCCGGCCTATACCCGCCTCCCAACCGCCCGCGTGGAGGATCTGCGCGATCCGATTCCCGCTTTTGCAGGCAGCCGCGTGCGCCTGGAGTTTGCCTCCGATCAATCGCCGCTGAAGTCCGCCCGCGTAATCGGGACGCGGGATGGCGCCATCCTGGCCGAGTTGAAGCCCGATCCGAAAACCGGGATCTATCGGCATGAGTTCGTGATGGCGGATGCGGTCGAGATGGAGATCGTCCTGATTAACGAACTGGGTTTTGAAAACACCGAGCGGGTCCGCCTCTGCCTGACGCTGCGCGAAGATCAGGCACCCAGTGTGCGTCTGGACTATCCCGCTGGCGACCTGACGGTTGCACAGGGCGAACTGGTGTCCATGCACATGGAATTGACCGATGATCTGGGGCTGCTGGAGGGGGCCATCTGCTACCAGATCAATCCGGACCGGAATCGAGATGCGCCGATCCGTGAGATCCCCCTGCCCGTGGAGGAGAATAGCCTTGCGCAGACCCTCTCCGCGAACTTCGACCTGGCCAAGATCGACGCCGATCCGGGCGACCAGATTCTGCTGTCGGTGCGCGTGCGTGACACGGGCCGCCAGGACGAAAGTTCGCAGGGCGTCCGAATCCTCGTCTCCGCTCTGGCGGGCAACGAGAACGAGCGTCGACGGGTGGCCGCGCTGCGTCTGATGGCGCAGATTTTGCCGACGATCCAGCCGGCGGCCTCCGACCCCACGGTGCTCGCTCTGAATGAAGCCGCGTATGAGCCCGTCGCGGCTTCCGCCAAGGCGCAGGGCCTGGCGTTGAACAGCCGACCGGCGGCCGACAGTCTGCTGGATTTCATCGAGCGCGAGCACCACTTCACCGATGGCGCGGACGGTGCCGATGAGGTGCGGATGCTCTATGC
>JBIJDW010000104.1:0-9052 GCA_044343885.1 Kiritimatiellia bacterium | reverse complement strand
CAAGCCGGAAACGTCGCCGAGTTCCTCGATGCCCTGCGTGCCAAGCGGACACTGCCGGGCGGACGGTTCGGCGACCACAAGTCGCTGGCCTACGCCATCTATAAAATCGCCAGCGAATATGCCCGCGGAAAAGGAGGCGCCAAGGGGCTGCCGGGGCTGCTGTCGTCGATCCTGTTCGCGGAGAACGGGCCGGCGTGGCGCGAACGGTTCCTCGTCAAGAAACTCGGATGGCGCCGTTCCAAGCATGATCGCATCCTGGCGCGCTTTCTGGAAAGCCTCATGGCGATCACGCGCGAGGCGGACCGGCGCGATGCGAATTGGCAGGTCGAATGCGCCTACACGGCCCTCTCCGCCCTGCTGGACGACTGTCTGGCGGAAGCCGCTCGATCGATCGAATGCGGCGTTCGCGGCGACGAGGCGCCGGATCTCTTCCAATACCTCAGTCTCGCATTGCCGGCCGGCTTCTTCGCGGCGCCCTTCTTCAGCACGCTGCGCTTGCTGCACCGCAACCGCGAACTGAACGACGCCCTGCTGGAATCGTTCGGGTCTGCGGAGTCGCGCGAGGACACGCGCGTGCTGTGGTTCTCGGATACGGTCGCCGATCTGAACGGGGTTTCCGTCACGATGACTGAAGTGGCGGCCTGCGCGCGCCGTCTCAACCGCCCCCTCCGGCTGGTCGGATGCCTGACGCCGGAGGAACAGGCGCGGCCGCAACCGCCCGACCTGATCAACCTGCCGTGCATCTACACGGTTAAGCCCGACTTCTACAGCGCGCATACTGTGCGCGTGCCCTCCCTGCTAGGCGCGATCGACCAGATTGCGGCGCACAACCCCGACCGCATCGTGATCTCGACGCCCGGACCCGTCGGCCTCGTCGGCCTGGCCGCCGCGCGTCTGCTGGGCGTGCTACGCGCTGGCGGACATCTTCGTTTTTCCAAGCACGAGCGACACATTCGGCATGGTCGTGTTGGAGGCGCAGGCTTTCGGACTACCGACGGTCGTCGCGGATGTCGGCGGACCACCCGAGATCGTGACTCATGGCCGCACCGGCTACGCCCTGCCGTCTGACGACCCCGAGATCTGGCTGCAAACACTGACCCGCTTGGTCGAGGCGCGCCGCAGCAATCCGGCCGACTACGCCCGATGGCGCGAGGAGATCCGCACCGCCGCACGGTCGAACGAGAACTGGGAGACCCTGCTGAACGACATCATGGGACCGTCACCCACCCGGTCACCCAACCCGAAGGCGGCCGTCCCTCCTTCCGCAACCCGCCTCCCCGGCGCCGTTCCCATGCCCGCCTGACGATATCCACCGAGAACGCGTCATGTCACCGAGATGCCTGTTGAGGAAATGCCAACGCGACACCGCCACGTGCCGCTGCCGTCGCTGCTCGCGCCTGATGCACGACTGGCAGTCGTTGCAGGTGAGCGAATTGCGCTCGGAGTTGCGTGGTGTCACCAGCCAAGGCAAGATGCGCTACGAGAGACTCGTGCGGCACCAGGAGCGCTGCGCGGCCTGCGGTGCGGAGCGGGAGCACACCACGTCCCACGTTGTCGATCTGTAAAACCGCTTCCGGAACGCGCCGGATGGCGCCTCTTTCGGTTCAGGGCTGACCCAAGGGACCCGTCCCGCGGTTGGCCCTACTACATTTTCGGGGAGCAGGGCGGTGGCGCGCGCAGGTCCGAGACGATCCGGCAGGTCAGACTGGTCATCTCTCGGGTCTTGTCGCGAAAGTACCGCTCAATGGGCGGCAGATTTCGGACCAGAAGACGGAGGAACGCATTATGCGGCCACGCCTTCACGTCGACGGCGAACGCCAGATCATCGGCCTGTTTGCTGACGGACACATGCACGTAGGATTCGAACCTGCCGAAGGATCGCTCGCCCACCACATAGTAGTCGACGGCAAGCGTGTTCGTGCCGCCGACATCGCGTACCGTCTCGCGGATCGCGCACCGCTCGCCGTGGCGATTGACGTAAGCGAAGGTGTTGGATCCGGTCTGATTGACCACGAATTCCGGCGTGGCGCCGGGCGGAAGCTGCCGGGCGTAGGCGTCTTGAATGAGGCCCAGCAGATTCGTGTGCGCCATCATGTCCTGCAGGAAGGCAAACGACAGGTTCACGCTGCCGGAAGACACCACAGAGATGCACCGCCGCGCCAGAAGCGCGCGGACATCGGCGTCGGCTTCGGCCTCCGCCCGCACGGCTGCGACGGTCAGAAATCCAAGCAGCACGGCAGTGGCGGCGCAGGCGCGCCTCCGCGACCTCCACGCCTGCGGCCTCCGATTCATGGCTGGCGCGCGCAACGGAACCCGATGGATCCGAGCGGGAAATCGCCGGCCAGCAGGCTTAAGTAGCTGAACGTGCAATGGGGCTTGATGTCCTCTACAACACATCGTGGTATACTCCCTTTCGATTTACGATACGTGAATCGACGCCACCAATCCCATCATGAGTTTTTTCATCGCTTCGTCTTCTTGCTTGATCGTGTTACTTGTGGTAGCTAGTGATCTTCTCAATCTAAATCGTTTTATGATCACGCCCGCTTTCCCGCCGCCCGCGATGCCAGACGGTTTCTTTCGCACGGGCATAGTATCGCGCGGCAAGATTAGCCAAGCGTGAAGGTTGCAATAAATATGAATGAGCTTTTGGTTTGTTTATGGTTTGATCCGAGAGGCTTCCGAAAGATCGTTCTTCTTTGACGTTCCGGGGCACGCTAGGGTGACTCTGTTTCCTTGTACCCTATGTTGGCTCGACGCCTCAAAACCTTTTCAGACAGGCTCTAATTAAGACCCCGAGTGACTCCGGCGTTGAACCCCTGGAGCTGCTTGACCGGGTGGCGGGCCTATTCTGCATCGACCTGAAAGCAGACGACCTCTGAGGTTACGAACCCAGTTTCAACCGTCCCGCCCGCCTATTCGAACCTGAACCCGCACGTCTCTTCCGTGAGGTGCTCGTGCTCCGTTCTCGGATACATGCGGCAGCTAGAGGGGCGGATGGGGTAAGCGGCACACCTTGAGAGACCTTGCCCGTCGGATCGGAGGAACGGACATGTGTACGGAAGTTTACAGCAGTTCCCGCAGCGAACGCACGTCCCTCGCCTGGATTTGGAGACAGGCAGCAACGATGTGAACTGCCTCAGTAGTTTTGCCAAAAGCGTGTTTCGGTTGAGCATGGGACAATCTCCTTGCTTACAGAACCCGTTGTCGGGCGCTGGGTCACGATTGGTTGGTGGCCAGAATAGCGGCTTTCTTTTTTCAGACATTCACGGGGCTGCCGTCCACACCGGGAACAGTGGGAGGAAGAGTATCATATATTTTTCAGATTGTGTGAAAATCGTGCCTCCTCGATACTCGAAGAGGAACGCAATACGCTTGAACTTTGCGATGTCCATCGGCTCGCCCTCTTGCAACCGTTCCACTACATAGACCGCGCAGCGGGGAACCATCGCGTCGTTCGATTCGCAATCTTTACGAGTGAGAGCATCACAGGGACTTCGACAAGCACGCCCACGATGGTGGCCAGCACGACCGGCGATGACGCGCCGAACAGCGAGATGGCCACCGCCACCGACAGCTCGAAGAAATTGGAGGCCCCGATCATGCCGGCCGGTGCGGCAATGTCATGCGAGAGCTTCAACTTTTTAGCCGCCAGATAGGCGATGAAGAAAATCAGATACGTCTGAAGGGTCAGCGGCACGGCAATTAGAAGGATATGCAGGGGGTTCTTCAGAATGATCTCGCCCTGAAAGGAGAAAATGAGCACGAGTGTCAGCAGCAGACCGCTGATCGTCACATTACTGAACTTCGGGATGAACGACGTGTTGAAGTACTCCAGCCCTTTTGTCTTGATCACATGAAACCGGGTCAGCATGCCGCCCACCAGCGGGACGACCACAAAGAGTCCCACCGACAGAAAGAGCGTGTCCCACGGAATCGTAATGCCGCTCACGCCCAGCAACAGGGCAACAATCGGGACGAAGGCCGGCAGGATGATCAGGTCGTTGGTTGCGACCTGCACCACGGTATAGGCCGGATTTCCCTTGGTGAGATGGCTCCAGACAAACACCATCGCGGTGCAGGGAGCGGCACCCAACAGAATAGCCCCGGCCAAATAATCCCGGGCCAGTTCCCTCGGAATCAGCGCCTGGAAGACCACAAAGAAGAATAAGGCCGCGATCGCATACATCGTAAAAGGCTTGATCAGCCAATTGGTCGCCCAGGTGACATACAGCCCTTTCGGATTTTTGCCGACATTTTTGATGCTGGCGAAGTCCACCTTCATCATCATCGGCCAGATCATGAGCCAGATGAGCACGGCAATGGGAATCGAAACATTCGCGTATTCGAACCGCCCCAGCAGCGCGGGTACGCCCGGCAAAAACGTGCCTATCGTCACGCCCACAACCATGCACAGGGCGACCCAAACGGTCAGGTAGGTGTCGAAGAAACTGATGCCTGAATTTCTGTTTTCGCTCATGTGATCCCTTCTTTCTTGATTCTGATGGGTGGCTTGCAGGCCGCCGCTAGTGTTTACCGTGTGTCATACATCAACCCTTCTCGACGCTCTCCGGCAGCGTCTCCACGAACGCCCGGATCTGGTCCCGCACGCGCCGGTAACAGTCCAGCTTCTCCTCCGCGCTCTCGACCCTCTTCGCCAGCGCGGGCGGATCGTCGAACCCGACATGCACCACCCGGGCCGAGCCTAGAAATAACGGGCAGTTCTCGTTGGCGTGGCCGCACACCGTCACCACATAGTCGAACGGCACATCCAGCAGCGTGGCCACGTTCTTGGACGTGTGGCCCGAAATGTCCACGCCAGCCTCGGCCATCACCTGCACCGCGCTCGGGTTCAGTCCGTGCGTCTCGATGCCCGCCGAATACGCCTCGACTGCATCGCCCTTGAGCGCCCGCGCCCAGCCCTCCGCCATCTGGCTCCGGCACGAGTTGCCCGTGCATAGAAATAGAATCTTTAATTTACGCATGTTTTTGTCTCCTGTGCCGCCTGCCTCGCTACCCGGCGCACCGATTCCTTTGGCGCGCGCTCAGGCTTTCAGGGGGACAGACCAGAGCCGCCTCACGTTTCTTGGCATCCTTCGCGACCGAATCATCGCTCTCCAGCGCCCCGTCCAGCCATTTCAGCACCGGTTTAATAACCTTGAGCACCTCGCCTTGCGGCAGCCTGAAGTAGGCCCAGCGCCCGTCCTTGCGCGAGTCCACAAGTCCCGCCGCGCTCAAGATGGACAAATGTTTGGACACCGTCGACGGCGCCAGACCCAGCACCGCGATGATCTGGCACACGCACAGCTCGCCTGTCCGCAGCAGCATCAGGATACGCACGCGCTGGATGTCGGACAGCGCCTTCGTGATCCGCATCGTCGACCGCATGGCTTCACTTTTACCGTTGGTGCTATCACTCATAACAGACCCTCTCATTTCGTTACATGACGAACTATATCAGGTTGATGCCGCGCCCGTCAAGCGCGCTTCTGGGTGTCATTCATCCTCCTTGATACCTCCGGGCGATTGCGGTATGATGACAATCCTTTTCCACCAGCAACACTCAACTCGGACTTTCAACCGCAAAAAGAACACATGGCCAAGGACACGGAACACGAAATCTCCCGGCGGCGGACGTTTGCGATCATTTCGCATCCAGACGCGGGCAAGACCACGCTGACCGAGAAATTCCTGCTGTACGGCGGTGCCGTGCAACTGGCGGGATCGGTCACCTCTCGCAAGTCGCAGAACGCCACGACCTCCGACTGGATGGAGCTGGAGCGCCAACGCGGCATCTCGGTCACCTCAACGGTACTGCAGTTCGATTACCGCGGCTTCTGCATCAACCTGCTCGACACGCCGGGGCACCGCGACTTTTCGGAGGACACCTACCGCGTGCTGATGGCGGTGGACGCCGTGGTGATGGTCATCGACGCGGCCAAGGGCATCGAGACCCAGACGTTCAAGCTGTTTGAGATGTGCCGCCTGCGCGGCATCCCGATCTTCACCTTCATCAACAAGTTTGACCGCCCCGCGCGCGATCCGCTAACCCTGATCGACGAGCTGGAGCAGACGCTGCAACTCCATGTCTGCGCCATGAACTGGCCGCTGGGCGACGGTCAGGAATTTCGAGGCGTGTATGACCGGATGCAGCGGCAGGCGCACTTTTTCGAGCGCACGCCCGGCGGCAAATACCGCGCGCCGGTCTCTGTCCATGACGTAACCGATCCGCAGGTGCGTGAACGGCTTTCCGAACGAACCTACGCCACCCTGATCGAGAACCTCGCGATGCTGGACGCCGCCAGTGAACCGCTCGACCGCGGACTGGTGCGCACCGGCGACATGACGCCCGTCTTCTTCGGCAGCGCGATCAACAACTTCGGGGTTCACCTGCTGCTGGACGCCTTCCTCGAATATGCCCCGCCGCCGCATCCGCGCCTCTCGAGCAAGGGGCTGATCGCGCCGCAGCACCCGCTCTTCTCGGGCTTCATCTTCAAGATCCAGTCCAACATGGACCCCCACCACCGCGATCAGATCGCTTTCATGCGCGTCTGCTCCGGCATCTTCACGCGCGACATGAAGGTGTTTCATTCGCGCACCGGCAAGACGCTGCGGCTCGCCAGCTCGCACCGGGTGTTCGCGCGCGAGCGCGAAACCGTGGACGAAGCGTTTCCCGGCGACGTGATCGGCCTAGTCGGTCACAGCGGGTTCGGCATCGGCGACACCCTCACCGAGGATCCGGATCTAACCTACGAGCCGCTGCCGCAGTTCGCTCCCGAATGTTTCGCGCTCCTGCATAACCCGAGCACCTCCACGTACAAGCGTTTCCGCGCGGGGCTGGAGCATTTGCTGCAGGAGGGCGCCGTGCAGGCGTTCGCGCTCAAGGACGCGGTGCAGAACATCCCGCTGCTGGGCGCCGTCGGCACGTTGCAGTTTGATGTCCTGCAGTTCCGCCTGGAGACCGAGTATGG
Source organism: Kiritimatiellia bacterium (assembly GCA_044343885.1). Taxonomy (GTDB): domain Bacteria; phylum Verrucomicrobiota; class Kiritimatiellia; order RFP12; family JAAYNR01; genus VGWG01. The sequence continues at coordinate 2,081 of JBIJDW010000104.1, read as the reverse complement.
GGCGACCTCGCGGCTGGAACCCATGCCATGGCGGCTCGTCCGCTGGGTCTCGCCCGCCGATGTCGATCACGAGGCGCTGCGGGACGGCAAGCTGCCCACCGGCTGCCGCCTCGCTACCGATGCGGCGGGACGGCTTGTGGTGCTCTTCGGCACCGATTGGGAACTCAAATACTTCAGCGAACGGAATCCCGGGGTGCGCCTCGTGAAGGCATCCACCGACATCCATCGGGATGTCGCCACCGGCCCGGCCTGAACACAGGAAAGACTGCAGAGACCGTGAAACCGTGGTCGTTACTACCTCGTTGGCTGATCGCACGCGAACGCGACTGCGTCTCGGCCGTATTCGCGTCGGATACGGCGCGGATGGCGGCCGTCATCGCGCTCGCCGAGGAGAACGTCCAGCGCGGCGGCGGGCCGTTTGGCGCGGCGGTCTTTGATTGCGCCGACGGCCGTTGCGTGGCCGTCGGGGTGAACCGCGTCGTTGCCGGCCGCTGTTCCCACCTCCATGCCGAAATGGTGGCGCTGGCACGCGCCCAGCAGGCGCTGGGCACACACGACCTCGCCACGGCCGGCCGCTTCGTCCTCTTCACCAGCGTCGAACCGTGCGCCATGTGCCTCGGCGCCGTCGTCTGGTCGGGCGTCGCCCGCCTCGTCTGCGGCGCGACCGGGGCCGACGCCGAGGGCGTCGGCTTTGACGAAGGCCCGAAACTCGCCGACTGGCCCGGCGCACTCGCGCAGCGCGGCATCCGCGTCCGCCGCCAGCTCCTGCGCCCCCGCGCCCGCGCCGTCCTGCGCGCTTATGCCGCCGCCGGAGGATTGATCTATAACGGTAATGGGGGCAGTTACAAGAACAATATTCGGTCTGCGTAGGCCCACCACGCGCTGGCCCATTCGCCTGCGGCGCGGCGGGACAACCCGCTTCGCGCTTTCGCCCACACACTCACACACTCTCCTTACGCTTTCTTTCTCTCTGGCCACAGGCCAATGATAAAAGGCAAACGGTGTCGGCGCAACGCACGAGGCGACGGCGTCCCCGCCGCGCCGCTGATGATGGAGAGACCTGCCGGTCTGCGGCAAGCGTCTACCTCGCTTCTCGCTGATCCTGATCCCTTGCGCGCAGCGCCTTTCAGCTTTCAGCTTTTCAGTTTTCAGCTTTTCTGTCCGCCGCCCTACTTGCGCCGGTCCATTGCCTTCAATGCCGCCTCGGCGGCCATTTTGACCGCGCGGTTGGGATCGGTTAGACCGGCGCGAATCAGGGGGAGGTCATCGGGGCCGCCGATCTGACCCAGCGTGGCGATGGCGGTGCGACGGAGGGCGTCGGTGGAGTTAGTGGCGTAGCTGCGAACCAAGGGGAGGAGGCGGACATCGTTGCGCTTGCCGATCATCGCCAGAATGCTGAGCTTGGTCGGGGTGACGACTTCCGGGTCGGCCAGTTGCGCCTCCAGTTGCTGACTGAACGTCTCGCCCGGCTTCATCCGCCCCGCCGCTTCCTGCAACCCGACATTCACAATGGCCGTCCCCGCCAAACCATCCTTCCCCTGCGCGTAGCGGGTCAGGAGCGACTTGATGGCCTCGGGATCGGATGAAGATTTCAGACACTCGGAGAGAAATTGAAGGCAGTAATCGCGCCAGACCGGACTCTCGGACTCATCCGCCAACATCTTGGCGAAAAGCTCATGCAGGCGCGGATTGGGCGACTCCTGCCAGACTAGGGCATTGGCCATGTTGTTGCGAGTCACGTCCCAATACTCGCGGTTGAAAAGCTCCTTCTCGAAAAAAGCCAGCACATCGGCAGGCAGCGTATGATTCTCCATCGCCGCCGTCACCCGGTCCAGGCGCTCCTGCTCGGTGATGGTTCTGAAATCCGTCCAGCCCGCCGGAAGCTTCGAGGCCGGAATCACGGCATTCCCAACCTGCCCGGGTTGATTCGTGGCAGCGTCCGACACACCAACCACAACCGACGTCTGGTTCACCGGCACCGGCTTGCCAGGTTCGCGACTCGGTTCGGCGTGTGGCGCCCGGTTCCGAATGATCGTGACTGACACGATACCGGCCACAGCGGCCAGTAATACGAAGGGTAG
>JBIJDW010000435.1:0-2734 GCA_044343885.1 Kiritimatiellia bacterium | reverse complement strand
GCGCGGTTTCCGGCCGCGCCGTTGGCGAGCGCGATCAGGGTGTCGTTGGTGCTGCGGTCGCCGTCGACCACCACCCGGTTGAAGCTCACCTCCACGGCCTGGCGCAACGCCGCGTCGAGGGCGCGCGCGCCGATCGCTGCATCGGTAGTGACGAAGCCGAGCAGGGTGGCCATCATCGGCTCGATCATCCCGGAGCCCTTGCACATGCCGCCGACGGTCACGTCGCAGCCGTCAATCTCCAGCCGCACCGCCACCTGCTTGTCGACCGTGTCGGTGGTGAGGATCGCGTGCGCGGCATCATCCCCGCCCGTCGGACTCAACGCCGCGGCGGCCAGAGACGCGCCGGCGCGGATGCGGGCCATCGGCAGTGTAACGCCGATCACGCCGGTCGAGCACACCAGCACGAGCCGCTCGTCGATGCCCAGCGCGCCAGCCACGGCTGCGGCCATCTCCCGCGCGTCGGCCATCCCTTGTTCGCCGGTGCAGGCGTTGGCGCAGCCGCTGTTGATCGCCACGGCACGGGTCTGGCCCGCCGCGACGCGCTCGCGATCCAGTTGCACCGGCGCCGCGGCGACCCGGTTGGTCGTGAACACGGCCGCAACTGAGGCCGGCGTGTCCGAGACCAGCAACGCAAAATCCTTGCGATTCGGATATTTGATCGCGGCTTCGACCCCCGCCGCGCGGAAACCCCGCGCCGCAGTGACCCCGCCCGTTACCTGTGTCAGTGGTTCCATAAATCAGCCTTCATCTCCGTCGCCTGATGCCCGTGCCATAAATGAACGGTCAGTATGTCAAATGCGCGGCATGCAAGTCGATGAAAAAAGCAGGGTCATTTGCTGCAGCGGGTGACGGCCTCCAGAAGGATGGAACGGGCCAGTCTTTGCGCGGCGCCGTGCAGGGCCGAAGCCTTGGCGGTCTGCAGATCAACGCCCGCCACAATGATTGTTTCCGCCGTCCGGGTGAAGGCGGTCACCACAACGGCACCGGTGGTGGCGTCGACGAGGGTCACCTCGGCCGTAAGCGTGGCGCGGTATTCGACCGGCGTGCTGCTGGTATTCTGCTCATAGCTGAGCGGCGTGACCGTGTAGCCCGTGACGGTTCCCGTGAGGGTCAGCGCCGCGCCGTCGGCGGGGGTCAGCGTGAACGAGCCGTCGCGAATGATTTCACGACGGAGCGCCGCGGTCACCACGGCCTCGGCCTCGGCCTGGTTGATGGTGTTGGCAAAGACCGGCACGGCGAGCCTGCGCCGGTTCTCCGGGATGGGGTTGCCGAAACGGTAGGACGCGCAGCCGGCGCAGACGCAGCCGGCCAGAATCGTGAGCAGGGCAGCTTTCTTCATGGTGTTACTCCTGGGGTGGTTGAGAGGGATGAATCGGTTGTCGCGCCCTCCAGCTCGCGAATGCGGCTGCGGACGGTTTCGGCGTGAGGGGAATCGGGATAGACGCGGAGAAACTCGCGGTAGGCGGTGAGGGCCGCGCGCGGCTGCTTGCGCGTGCGATCATAAAACGCCGCCCGCGCGTAGGTGCGGTTCATCGCCGCATCCTTCAATTCGGCCCGCCAGACGGCCAGCTCGTCGCGGTTGAGCCGCCCCCCGTAGGCGTGCAGGGCGCTGTCGATGGCGGCGATCGCGCGGCGGGTCATGGCCTCGTCCTGGGGATACTTCTGGGCGAGGGCGCGCCGGATGCGGATCTCTTCGGCCGCTGCGGAAACGGCGGCCGGCGCGGCGGGATAGCGCGTCTGCAGGTGCGCGTAGGCATCGGCTGCCGCGATGGGGTCGTCATCCAGCTCGTAGCACGAGGCGGACTTGAGCAACGCGTCGGGGGCCCGTTCCCAATTGGGCGCATTGCGCACGATCTGCTCGAAGCGGATGCGGACGTCGGCCATCGTGTTCATCGCCAGGCCGAGGAAGGTTTTGGGCGGTTTGAGCAGATGGTTCGCAATCTGGTATTGCCGATCCAGAACGGGTTGGAAGGGAAACAGCCCGACAAAATGGTCGATCAGGTACTGGTATTCGTCAAACGCGGCAGCGGGGTTATTGCGGGCCTCGTTCAGGCGGGCTACAGCCAACTGCGCCTGAGCCGCCTCTGGAGAATGGTGCCACGTGCGAACCAGCGCGTTCGCCGCATGAAGTGCGGCTTTGAGCTTCTTTTCAGACTCCAACCGCTCCACGCGCCGCCACTGGGCCGCCGGTGTGCGCTCGACCGGCCGGCCAAAGAAAGACGGCTCCTTGTGGTCGATGGCTGGGCCTTCGACCGTGTTGACCGGCAACGGATCCTCGGGCGTGTTGCGCTGGGCCGCTGCGGGCAGGACGGCTGCGAGCGTCAGAAGCCCGAGTAGCATCGGCGTCACACGCGCGAACACGTGATATCTTGATCTCGGTTGTCCAGAATGGTACATTTGAACCCTCATACGGATGCGGCCTTCCCCGGGACACCGGGGACCGTGACTTGAAACCGCGTCAGAATAGCAGAAAACCATGGGACTATAAAAGCATGAAAAAGGTACTCATTCCGACCAAGCTCGATTCGGTGGCCACCGACGTCCTCAAAAACAACGGCGGCTATGTGGTGGTGCAGGACGCCAAAACGCCCATCGAGGACCTCGCCAAGGCCCATCCCGACGCGTATGCGCTTATCGTCCGCAGCGAGAAGGTGACGGCGGAATTGATCGATTCGCTTCCCGATCTGCGAGTGATCGTGCGGGCGGGGGCCGGTTTTGACACCATCGACACCAA
>JBIJDW010000434.1:0-2735 GCA_044343885.1 Kiritimatiellia bacterium | reverse complement strand
AATCCACCGAGACCGTGTGCCCCGCCTGGATCGCCGCCGCCGCCTCGGGGCATTCGAGGATCGGCAGGCCGATGTTGATGGCGTTGCGATAAAAGATGCGCGCGAAGCTTTTGGCGATCACGCACGAGATGCCCGCCGCCTGGATGGCAATCGGCGCGTGCTCGCGGGACGAACCGCAGCCGAAATTGGCGTCGGCCACGATCATGTCGCCCTTCTTCACCCGCTTCACAAACGTCTGATCGATATCCTCCATGCAGTGCGCCGCCAGCTCCGCCGGGTCTGACGTGGTGAGGTAGCGCGCAGGGATGATCACATCGGTGTCCACATTGTCGCCGTAGCGAAAAACCGTTCCTTGGGCAGTCATGGTCAAAATCCTTTCCTCGTTGCAGATTAAACAAGCTCGTTGGCGTCGGTGATGCGTCCGGTGATCGCCGTGGCCGCAGCCACGGCGGGGTTGGAGAGATACACCTCGGACTCCGGATGCCCCATGCGCCCGACAAAGTTGCGGTTGGTCGTCGCCATCGCCCGCTCGCCCTTGGCCAGGACGCCCATGTGTCCGCCGAGGCACGGTCCGCAGGTCGGGGTCGAAACCGCCGCGCCGGCGTTGATGAAGATCTCCAGCAGCCCTTCCTTCATGGCCTGGAGGTAGATCTTCTGCGTCGCCGGAATGACGATGCAGCGGACCCCCTTGGCGACGTGGCGCCCCTTGAGCAGCCGGGCCGCGACGCGCATATCGCTCAACCGCCCGTTGGTGCAGGAGCCAATCACCACCTGATCGATCTTCACGTCGCCCGAATCCCGCGCCAACCGCGTGTTGCTAGGCAGGTGGGGGAAGGCAACCGTTGAGCGGAGCGTCGCCAGATCAACCTCGATCGTCCGGGTGTACGACGCGTCGGCGTCGGCGGCGAACTCGGTGTACTGGGCGCGTCCGACCTCTTTCAGAAAGTCGCGCGTCGCCTGGTCGACCGGGAAGATGCCGTTTTTCGCGCCCGCCTCGATCGCCATGTTGGCGATGCACAGGCGGTCATCCACGGTCAGGGCGTTCAGGCCATCACCCGCATATTCCATCGACTGGTACAGCGCGCCGTCGACGCCGATCAGGCCGATGATGTGCAGAATCACGTCCTTGCCCGAAACCCACGGGTCGGTAAACCGGTTCTTGAGCACAAAGCGCATGGCCGACGGCACCTTGAACCAGGCGGTTCCGAGCGCCATGCCCGCCGCCATGTCGGTCGAGCCGACGCCCGTCGAAAACGCGCCGAGCGCGCCGTACGTGCAGGTGTGGCTGTCGGCGCCGATGACGACATCGCCGGGACCGACCAGCCCGCGCTCGGGCAGCAGGGCGTGTTCGACGCCGACTTCGCCGGTATCGAAGAAGTTCGTGATGTTCTGCGCGCAGGCAAAGGAGCGCAGGATCTTGCACTGCTCGGCGGCCTTGATGTCCTTGTTCGGCGTGAAGTGGTCGGGAACCAGCGCCACCTTTTCCTTGTCAAAGACGCGAGCCACGCCGGTTTTGGCGAATTCGCGGATCGCCACCGGCGCGGTGATGTCGTTGCCCAGCACGAGATCGAGTTTGGCCTCGATCAACTGTCCCGCCTCTACGCGGGGCAACCCCGCCGCACGGGCGAGGATTTTTTGTGTCATGGTCATCAGGTTTCTCCTATTGAACGTTTTCACTTAACACTACATTGATCGCCGCCAGATAGGCCCGGAGGCTGCCCTCGATGATGTCGGTCGAGAGGCCGTTACCGTGGTACACCCGTGCACCGTGGCGCACCTTGACGTTGGTCTCGCCCTGCGCGTCGGCATCATCCGTGACTGCGGAGAGCGTGAAGGCTTCGAGCTTCAGCTCCAGGCCGAGGATGGCGTTGACGGCCTTGAACGTCGCATCGATCGGCCCCGACCCGACGGCCACATGCTCGACGGCCTTACCGTCCAGGATGAGCCGCACCGACGCGGTGCTGGTGATGGTGTTTCCGGAATTGACCACGAAGCGGTCGAGCGTGACGCGCTCCTCGACCTGCGTCTCCAGACCGCGGGCGAGCGCCTCGATGTCGGCATCGGAGACCACCTTCTTGCGGTCCGCCAGCCCCTTAAAATCGGCGAACAGCCGTTTGATATGATCGGCGTCAAAGTGGAAGCCCAGCTCCTGCAGCCGTTGTTCGAAAGCGTGGCGGCCCGAATGCTTGCCAAGCACCAGCTTGTTGCGCGGAATGCCGATCGACTCGGGCGTCATGATCTCGTAGGTCGTCGCGTTCATCATCACGCCGTGCTGATGGATGCCCGCCTCGTGGGCGAAGGCGTTCTCGCCGACAATCGCCTTGTTGGCCTGCACCCGGCTGCCGGTGACGGTCTGCACGCATTTGCTCGCGGTGTAGATCTTGGTGGTGTCGATGCCGTGGGTGACTTGGAACAGGTCGGCGCGCGTCTGAAGCGCCATGACGACCTCCTCCAGCGCGGCGTTGCCCGCCCGTTCGCCAATGCCGTTGATGGTCGCCTCGACCTGCCCCGCCCCTTCGGCCACCGCGGCCAGCGAGTTGGCGACCGCCAGGCCGAGGTCGTTGTGGCAGTGCACCGCGATCACGGCGCGGTCGATGTTGGGCACCGACTGGCGGATGCCGCGGATCAGCGCGCCGAACTGGTGCGGAATGGCATAGCCGACCGTATCGGGAATGTTGACGACCGTCGCGCCCGCCCGAATCACCCCTTCGATCACCCGGTACATGAAGGTGGGG
>JBIJDW010000433.1:0-2737 GCA_044343885.1 Kiritimatiellia bacterium | reverse complement strand
AACCCGGCGTACAGCAATCCCGCGACCAGCGCGATCACGGCGGCCACCCGGCGTAAGGTTCGGGTTCCCGCCCACAGTCTCTCTTGTGCCCGGCTGCGCCAGATTTCCCGCTGGAGCCGCTGCCGCAGCGGCTGCACAGAAGGGTCTTCCGCCGCGTCGGTTCTCAGGGATTTGCGAAACTGCTCGATTTGTCCCTGAAGCCGCTCCGCTTCCTGGCGGCAGGCCGCACAGGACTCCACATGTGTCTTGACCGCGGCGGCCTCGTCTTCAGACAAGGCGCCCAAGGCGCTCAGCTCTAGGTTTTCCATGACTTCTGCGCAGTTCATCTTGTGACTCCGATCCTTCATAGAGCTATACGTTTGACGGCGGCAAAAAGGGACAGGGGGAATGCAGATCGCCGGAGAAAATGAACATCGATAGACAGGATGAACACGCCATTTGGCGTTGGACATAAAGGATGTCGAGAAGCGCCTTGCTATGATTTTGTCCAGTTTCTTGTCTATACGGGCTGGCATTTGATGGGCGTTGCCGAAGTGGGACACAGCGATGTCTCACGCGCCAACCCGGAATTTCATCTTTAGCTGTCTGAACCTGGCCTCCGGCGGCATATATCTGCGCGTTAACGCCTATTCCGTCACTTACCCGCACACTCCCACCACCTGCCACCAGCATCCCCCCTGAAGTTCCCGCCCACCTGCCACCACCCGACATGCGACACGCAACACCCGACACACCATGACAAGAAGGTACGTGTTCTTTCGCGGATGGCCCCGGCGCAAGCGACCGCCGGCGTCATTTTGTGGCCCTGGACGGTTGAACCGTCTGATCGTCCGACTGTTCAACGTTCCGGTTCTGTACCTTCACGAAATTTTACTTGCTCTTCCCTTCTCAGGCTTCTATTCTCTAAATCGTGTTTCACAACAGAGCGTGTTTCACAACAGACCAAAGTGAACCAAGACCCACGTCACAAAAAGGATAGACAATGAGTGCACCACGATTGGACAAGGAGGAGATATGTCACCAGGTTTGAAGGAATGCGAAACAACGGCCTTGAAACTCCCCGTTACCGACCGTGCGATTCTGGTCGAGCATTTGATCGCGAGTCTGGATGTCCTCGACGACGCGGAGAACGAACGTCTTTGGGTGAAAGAGGCGGAAGCGCGGTACGAGGCATATAAACAGGGCCGCGTTTCCGCACGCCCGGTTGCGGACGCCATCCGGGATGCCCGGGCGCACATCCGATGAAGACAGTCCGCCTACTGCAACCGGCCGAACAGGAAATGTTCGATGCCGCCGCGTACTACGAATCGCGAGTTTCGGATTTGGGCAATGCATTCCTGGACAAGATCGCGTCCGCCGTAGAGGACATTGCCGAGAATCCGCAGCGCTGGCCGGTTATCCAATTGGACATCCGTCGTCGGTTGATCCATCGCTTTCCATATGCCCTGTTCTACCGGGTGGATCCTGACGAAATCGTTGTGTTGGCCATTGCACACCTGCACAGGCGTCCGGTTTACTGGATTGGACGTGCATGAAATCGGTTGAACACAGATGCGCTGAACAACCGCCCAAATCTCCGACCGGCGCATGTGCGCGGTAGAGCGCGGGGAGAGTGACGGTTGGACCGTTGGACGGTTGGACCGTCCGACCGTCCGACTGTTCAACGGGTACGCAGTTGTTTCAATGCGCGCTGGGCTCGTTTCTTGGCGGCCTCGACGGAAACGCCCGTCTGCTCCGCAATTTCCCCGAATGTCATGCCATGGACGAACCGATAGATGAGCGTGTCGCGGTCCGCGGGAGACAGCGATTGCAGAAGCGCTGTCATATCGTCCCCGGCGACGGGTGGATGGTGGACGGAACTTTCCTGCTGCGCCAGTTCCTGAAGCTGCTCAGCCCGGCGGAGCTCCTTGCGGCGACCATCGCTGCATACGTGCCGCAGAATGGTGTAGAACCAGGAGGCAAACGATTGCCGGCAGTCGAACCGCGCTCTCGCCCTGACAATCCGGACGAACGCCTCCTGCACGGCATCTTCGGCCAACGAAGGGTTTGCGGACAGATTCCGTGCCAGAAAGATTGCCGGACGGTGGTACCGCGACAGAAGCTCGTCAAACGCCTTTTCGTCGAACGCTTCCTGAAAGCGCCTCATCAAGACTTCATCGGAAATGGCTTCGTCCGGCATTAGGCCCGTATCCTCGGCGTCAAACATCGGGATCAGGCCGAACGCCGTGGCTTGCCCGTTCGCCCCGACGCGGTTTCATCCGACAGTTGGCCCTGGACCAACGTGAGCAAGCGGGTGGCTTGTAGACGCAACCGGGCATCGTGCGTCACGACCAGCACCGCCCGACCCTCGCCCGCCATCGCCTTGAGATGCTCGATCACGATCCGGCCGTTCTCCTCATCCAGGCTGCCCGTGGGTTCATCCGCCAGAATGATGTCCGGGCTGTTGAAAAGCGAGCGGGCCAACGCCACCCGCTGCCGCTCCCCTGTGCTCAACTCCGACGGGAGATGCCCCGCCCGGTGTTGAAGATTGAAACGCGCGATCAGCTCGCCCGGATCGGCATGCGCTGAAGATCCGGTCGCCAACGCTGGCGCCATGACGTTCTCCAGAACCGTGAGATACGGGATGAGGTGAAATTGCTGAAAGACAAAGCCGATGTGCTTGTTGCGAAAGGCGGCACGATCCGATGTCGAAAGCCTGTAAACGTCCTCGTCCTTGAACATGACACGGCCGGCGTCG
>JBIJDW010000432.1:0-2742 GCA_044343885.1 Kiritimatiellia bacterium | reverse complement strand
ATAATGGCGCCGGCAGCGTGTCCTCCGGAAACTGGCGGATTGACGACTTGACCGTGGCGGTGTCCGCCGCCGGAACGAACACCCCGCCGGTGATCCTGCCGGTCGGATCCCAGACCGGGCGGGTCGAGTCGGTATTGAGCTTTCCCCTGATGATCGGCGCGACCGACGGCGATCCGGTGACCGCGACCAATGTCGCGGCTTCAACAGGCGTCGTCGGCGCGTTCGGTCTGACCAACGGCGTTTTCACGTACACGCCTGTCGAAGCGGACCTGGGCGAGCAGGCCTTCTCCTTTACCGCGGCAGACAAAGATGGTACGAGCGAGCCGATGGTGTTGAGCGTGTTTGTGCAGCCGACGCAGACGGAGGCGGTGGAGATGACAGGCGCCACGGGAAGTTATACCCAAAACTTCAACACGCTGGCATCCTCCGGCACGCCCGGATGGACGAATGCCGTCGCGCCGCTTCCATCGTGGTATGCGTATGCCGGCACCATGGCCGTGACGAACTACCGGACCGGAACGGGATCGGCCACAGATGGAGGCCTCTATTCCTACGGAACGAACCATGCCAGTGACCGATCCCTGGGATCTCTCGCATCGGCTGAAAAGAACTACCGCTTCGGCGTCGCCTTCATCAACACCACAGGGCAGACCGTGACCAACCTCGTCATCGGCTTCACGGCGGAGCAGTGGCGGGTGGGAGCGAGCGCGGCGACCAACACCCTTTCCTTTCACTACTCCATCACCAACTGCATGCTGGCGCTGAACGACACGGCGGAATGGCGTCCGGTGGCGGCGCTGGACTACGACTCGCCGCTGACGACCAGCACAACGAACGCAGGGCCGTGTTACGAGTCGGCGGCGCGGAGCGCTGCAATCACCCGGTATCCGATCCTGCCCGGGGAGGTGCTCCTGCTCCGCTGGAGCGATCCCGATGAAGCAGGCGGTGATCACGGCTTAGCCATCGACGATCTGACGGTGGGATGGGCGGCGGGCGCGCTGCCGGTGCAGGATGCGGTTCCGGTGGGGCGGGCGGGGGCGGCGGAAGATTTTAACGAGATGGGGCGCGCCGCGCCGGCGACGCTCGTCTGGGCGTGGCGGATGGAGACGAACGGCCCGTATGCGACGGCGGGCACGCGCGCGCTGCGGGCCAATACGACGACGAATTTGACGCAAGCCGGAACGTACGTTTTCACGGGGCAGGGGCTGAGTGATCAGGCGATTGGTGGGCTGCCGTGCAGCAATGCGGCCTCGACCGTGACGGTGTACGGGAAATTCCGCAACACGACGGGGGCGCCGATCCGGCGTTGGCGGGTCGGATACGCCGTCGAGAAATACCGCAACGGCACAACCGCGACCTCGGTTCGGCTGCTGGTGTCGACCAATGGCGCAACTTGGGTTGCGGCCGGTGGTCCGGCCGGGTTTACGGCGGACGGCGACACGGCGGGGGCGGCGGCGGGGGCGGGTCCGCTGGCGACGGAGCGTGTGGAGCGCGAAGCGGCATTGGACGCGGCGATCCCGGAGTGCGGCCTTTTTTATCTGGCCTGGCAGATCGCGGTAACGGATGGGGAGAGTGTGATGGGGGCGCAGGCGCTGGGGATAGACGAGGTCCGGATTGAGCCGATGTATTCCCCCGGAACGGTACTGATGGTGAGGTGATCGGGTGGCGAAAAGCTGAAGTCGCTGTCGAGAATCACCTTCTCTCCCCGGATGGTGAAAATCCGGTCTTGCCGATCGGAGACGACGGCAATGTCCTGCTTCACGTGTCTCTCCTTGGCTATGCTCATACCTTATCCCTCCACAATTTCAACTTCGGACGCGGTCTGGGGTGACTGGCGCGTGAAAAGCTCCTGAAGGCCTTGGGCGCGTCCGATGTCGGAGAGATACCAAGAGACAGTCATGGGAACCGTCAGGCGGCAGTCGCGGATCTGTTCGAGCGTTTTCATAATGGCTGCTGGGGTCCTGTTGACGGTGCGAAACACTCCGCCCCCAGGGAGCACGGTTTTGCGCCTCGTCCGTTCACGTTCGTACTATACACGCGAATCGCGTGTGTGTGCAAACCCTGTTTACGCGGGTGTCGGTGAAATCTTTTGCGGCTTTTCAAACGGGCCGCATCGGGGTATGCTTACCCCACGCAATCCAGAAAAAAAGGAGTGTTATGTTGGTTGATATGTTTCCGGCCGTGCGCGGCCTCATGGCTGCGGGAACGCGGCTGCCTCGTCTGCAGGTCATCTCCGCCGCCAGCGGCGGTTGTCCCGGGTTGCCGGCCGACGCCCGCCCGGATCAGATCGTCGAAGCCCTCCGACCGCTCATCCCGGCGGGTGCGACCGAGGTGGACATCCCCGGCGTCGGCCGAGTCGCCGCCTCTTTCTCCGGCCGCGCCGGCCGTGCGGCGGATAAGATCGCGCTGGTCACCGGCGCGGCGCAGGGGTTTGGCTTTGAAATCGCCCGCGATCTCGCCGCACAGGGCGCCTGGGTCGTGCTGGCCGACATCAACGTGGCGGGCGTCGAGGCTGCGGCCGCCCAGTTGAACACCGACTTGGGGATGCCGGCGGCGATCGGCGTGGCGATGAACGTTGCCGATGCCGACTCGGTGCGCACCGCCGTCCGCGCCGTGGTCGCTGCCTTCGGGGGCATCGACCTGTTCGTCTCCAACGCCGGCGTGCTCAAGGCCGCCAGCGTCAAGACCCAGACCGTCGCCGATCTCGACTTCGTCACCAACGTCAACTACAAGGGCTATTTC
>JBIJDW010000103.1:0-9074 GCA_044343885.1 Kiritimatiellia bacterium | reverse complement strand
CGAACTGGTCTATGACGGCACGTTGCTGATTAGGATGAATGCTCTAACCGGCGAATACATCATCAAACGGGCGGTCTACCAGAACTTCGACGTCTGGCCGGCCAGTCAGACGGACTTTGAATCGAGTCTCGGCCTCTACGCAATCCAGACCTATAGACAGGATTTCAACACCAACCGCTGGGGGTATGGGTATGACGCCTACACGTCCGTCCGCTACGACTCGGAATCTGTCGACTCAACAGCGGTGACCGATTTTACCCGCGGTACCCCCGCGTGGACATGGAATTTCTGGGCGTATGATTACGCCCGTGTCGTGAAGGAGCGGAATGTATTGACTGCTGCCCGGCGCGCGATCGAGCTCGATGGCGGCTTGGCGCGCGGCCGCGTCTGGAACACGGCTTACGCAATCAAGATGCTAGGCTCGGAGAAGCTTGGATTCAAGGCGAGGCTATCGTTGAATGATCGTTACTTCACCTACTTCCTGGGGACCAATGGATTCAGTCTGTATGTGGCGTCCACAAACTGGCCCAAGGGCTATTGGGTGGAGACGCAATTCCGCGCCGCATCACTGTCGCCGGGTTTGGCATCCTGCTCGGTCCTCACGTGGTTCGCTCCCGGCGAACGATATGACGATCCCAGTTATTATGAGACGCGCCTGACGCAGGTGGATCCGTCGGGAGGCGTCAACCAGCTTCAACTGGCGCTGTACCGATGGAAGGACGGGGTTGGAACCCTCGTGGGATCCCCGCAGACGGTGACAGGTGGACAGTCCTCCGAGAATGACTTGACCACGTTGAAAGCCCTGCGCGTCCAGATGCCCGCCAGCGGCAACACTATCACCGCCCGTGTCGGCAGAGTCGACGGGGATACGAGTACGAATATCTGGTACTACACCGCCGTCTTTAGCGATTCGACTCCGCTGACGGAGATTGGAACCATTGGGTTCGGCTCCTATGATGCGAAGCCTGAAATTTCATCGGTCCAGGTGTTCGACGGAACGAACCGGGTCAACCTGCTTTCCGGGGATAATTGGGATGGTCGGCTGAACAGCACCAACTGGTACATGGGAGGGAAGCGGACAGACGGGGCGTACCGATGGGGAATCACTGGGAATTCTCTGGTCCGCAACATTCCTTCGCAAACGCTCGCGCTTTACACCACTCCCGTAGGTAATGATACGGGGCAGCCGGATGACTTTCGGATCAAAAGAAACATCACCAACCTCGTCGTGTCCAGCTTGGACTACACGTCGTTCGTCGTGCCGCTTACGGTCTGGGATGCTCATTTCGTGGAGATTCAGAACACGGCGACAGGCGAGGTCAACGCCGTGGTTGACGATCTCAACCTGTCACCGTGGCGAGCGGTGACCCGTTCGGACAAAACCACGTTTGTGCTGGAGGAAAAGGTTGGCAATGTTCCGTATTACAATTGGACGACGCCATCGCAGCAGGAAGCGTGGATGTTGCTGCCCGAAAACCAAGCGTTCTGGCTGGTGATGGAAGGATGGATGAACACATCCTCGGGCGCCAAGGGTGGCGAGGCGCAATTCATCCGCAACCGCGCCAACAGCAATCTGGTGCAGGCGCTGGTCAGTCCTTTTCTGAACAACCACATCGGCTCGATCGCCTTCGACTGGCGCGCGAACGGCGTGAGCAACGTCGTCTTCGCCATCGACCGCACCGACCCGGATGGCTATCCCGCCTGGGTTTCAACTCCGATCTTGCTTGTCACCAACGCTGCGCTTTTTGGAACGGTGAATCTGCCCATACGAACCGCCGATTCCGGCCGGGTCCGCATACGCATCTGCGAGGGGACCGCCCCCAACGCCGAGTTCAAGATTGACAACCTGATTGTGCGCGACTATCCGACGGCGGATGTAACCACCTGGCAGGCGTACAACGCATTGATCACCGAGGCACAGCTGTCCCGGGCGTATGAGCCAACTCTGTCGGGGGCGCAGACCGCTTATCTGAACAACCATCCGACGAACGGGGTCGCGCAGCCCGGAAGATTGGATGAGTCTCAGCCCTACATTCAAACGCCTAAAGTTGGAACCGGCATCGGCGAGATCACCTTCTGGTATCGCGTGTGGAGCAACGACAGTCCGGCCGTGATATCGCTGCAGATCGCCAAGGATGAGAGTGGCCCGTGGAAATCCTTGACCAATATCGTCGTCGCGAGCACAGACACGAATTACCTCTTTTTCTCAAACGCCACGCTCTACGAGCCTGAATACAAAATATTGCGGATTTATGGTTCAACAAACGCCAACCGCGTGTGCCTAGACAACGTACTGATGGCCGAGTCGGTGCGACCGAGCTACGTGATTCAGACTGTCAGCCTTCTGCCGGAGCAGCCGTTGGTCGGGGAAGGGGCGGGATTGAAGGTTGATATCGGTTATTTCATTATGAACCCCACGAATATCCGGGTTTACGCGAGCACGTTCATCGGCACCAATACCTGGGGCTATACGAACTGGTGGTCGACGGCCTATCCGAAGATTGAGCTGACGAACAGTCCGGGCGCCCCGCGGGTCTTCCAGACCCCGACAAACGTGTTCCTGCCCAACACGGCGACCACGGCGGTTGACGACGTCGTGCAGTTCTTCGTCTGGGGGGTCTACGGCGGCATCGACACGAATCACCCCATCGTGTTGGGGACGAATGCCTTTGTGAACCCGACGTGGTATTATCCCGCCGATCTCAATGCCGTGACGCCAAAAGCGCCGGGATTGCCGGCGCTCGGCAGTCGTGGATGGTCGCCCTATTACACCGTCTATTCCTGCCCGCCTGGATCCGTCTGGGTGAATGAGTTGCGGTACGATTGGAGTGGAGTAGAACCCAACACGGAATTCATTGAAATCGTCGGGCCTGCTGGAGCCGCTTTGGGCCGTTGGACGCTTCAGATGGTGGACTCTCAGAACGAGGTAAAGAAGACCAGCGTGATTACGAATGGCTTCGTCCTGAAGCCCGCCACCAATGGATGGTGCTTCCTGCTCTGGGGCGATCAGGCGATGTCGAGCTACGGCGACCACATCCTGTTCGCCGGGTGGGCGGCCGATCAGCAAGACATGTCTCCGTACGGTGGAGGCGTGCGCCTGATTCGAAGCAACGGGGCGTGGGAAGACCGCGTCGCGTGGGGCTCTTACGCAGAGACGCTGGTCAACACATATGGGTACGTCTGGTCCGGCGCCATGGGCTCGGCCTCCACGCTGTCGTTGATCAGCGCAAGCACCAATCGCAACTGGCCCAAAGCCGGTGATTTCACCTGGGGAACCGGTGATCCAACGCCCTACGCGTCAAACCCAGGCCAAAACCTGCTCGTCAGCGCCGAGTATCCGATCATAGCCTCCATAATCTATTCGGCCATCGCAGGGCACGGGGCGCACAGTCTCGGCCCGAATGTGGTGGAGAGCGTCGCGATCACGCCCGGCGGTTCGACGAACATTATCTACACCGCGAACGAGTGGTACCGCATCGGCACGATGCAGACCAACGGCGTGACGGTGGGGGCGGCTCTGGGCGCGAAGGTCTACACGCAGGCGCTGGTCAACGTCCAGTCGTCCATCAGCAATCAGGTAACGTTCACCAATGCAAGCTCGGCACAGACCGGGCTGACGAACCGCGTCGAAATTCAATGGGTCACCAATTACTATCCCATGAGTGAAGCCGCCGCTGTTGCGAATACGAACATCGTCCGGGACTATCTGTTGAATATCAGCCCCACCAACAGCCACACGATAGCCTTTTCCATCGACTCGATCATAGCGAGTAATAAGGTCACAGTGACGGTGAAGCTGGCTGACGGGGTGAACGCGCTCACCAACAGGATCAATGGTGTGCTGAGACTGTATGGCAAGCCCACCCTGAAAGCGTCCAACTGGGTTGTCATCGCGGACGCGACCGTGAGCAACGCCAGCTTCAATGCCAGCGGAAAATACACGCTTCCGGCCGTTTCAACATCGACCAACACATTCTTCAAGGCGAATATCGAGTAATAAGGAGTATCCATGGTATCAGCAATTATTGTGGCC
The DNA here is from genome assembly GCA_044343885.1 of Kiritimatiellia bacterium. Lineage (GTDB taxonomy): Bacteria > Verrucomicrobiota > Kiritimatiellia > RFP12 > JAAYNR01 > VGWG01. Next base: position 5,041 of record JBIJDW010000103.1, on the reverse strand, counting down.
GCCGGCCGCAGCGAGCGGATGGGGTCGGGAACAGATAAGGCGTTTCTCAGCTTGGGGCCTAAGCCCGTGGTCGTGTGGTCGTTGCTGGCCTTTGAGGGCAGCGCCGACATCGACAAGATTGTTCTGGTCGTGCGCCGGGAACAATTGGTGGCGGCCAAGGCGGTCGTTCAGATGTTCGGGCTTTCCAAGGTTTCGGAGATCGTGGCCGGCGCCGGTCGTCGGCAGGAGTCGGTTGCCAAAGGACTCGCTGCCGTCGCCCCCGAGACGCGGATCGTCGTGATCCACGACGGCGCGCGCCCTTGCGTGACGGCTGAATTGATCGCGGAGACGGTCAAGGCGGCGCAGAAAACGGGATGCGGCATCGCGGCCAACCGAATTGTCGATACCGTCAAGTATGTCGAACGCGGGACGGTGGTGGACCACACGGTCGACCGGACGAAGCTCTGGGCCGTGCAGACGCCCCAGGCGTTCAAGCTGGACCTGTTGTTGCGCGCCTACAAGAAGGTCGAAGCCGAGGGTGTCACGGTGACCGACGAGGCTGCGGCCGTGGAATTGCTGGGCGAGCCCGTGCGGCTGGTGGAATGGCAGAAGCCAAACGTCAAGATCACCACGGTCGAGGACCTGGCGGTGGCGGCTGCTTTGTTGCGGATCAATGGTTGAGCACGAGGCGGTAATCCGGATCCCTACGCATGGATAAACGATTTGCCATTCTGGGTGACATTCACTCCAACATCGACGCGTTGAAAGCCGTTGTGGACGACGCCCGCAGCCAGTCGGTGACCGACTTCCTCTGTGTCGGCGATATTGTCGGCTATAACGCCGATCCTATTGGCTGTGTCGCGATGATCCGCGACGAGCTGTCCGCCGTATCCGTTCGCGGCAACCATGACCACTATTGCGCCTTCAGCGAGGAGCGGCTGGATGATTTCCAGCCGCTGGCCGCAAGCGTGATCGATTGGACGCGACGGCAATTGTCCGACATCGACATGGCCTGGCTGCGCGCATTGCCGTTGCAGAAGCTGCATATGGGGCTCGGCCTGGTTCACAGTACGCTCGACATGCCCGGCCGATGGGGCTATGTTTTTGACCTGTTGGATGCGGAGGCCCATTTCACGTATCAGACGACCACCCTCTCGTTCCATGGGCACACGCACGTGCCGCTGGTTTTCTCGAAGCAGGGAAACGATGTCATGCGGTTTGACCCTTCGGCCTTCCATGCCGGGATCGGCACGAAATACTTCATCAACGTGGGCAGCGTCGGCCAGCCGCGGGACGGCGACACGCGCAGTTCGTATGTGATTTTCGACTCCAAGACGCGCCGGATCGAGTTCCGTCGCCCGGTCTATGATGTCGAGGCGGCGATGGATCGGAATATCCGAGCGAACATCCCCCAGCGGTTCGTCAATCGACTGGCGCTAGGCCGCTAAAAGAGCTAAAAACACACCATTTTAAAATTCGCTATTGACCCCAGCCATTTAAACGGTATCATAGTGGCGCGTTTAGGCAAGAAGTGGATGATCAAGGAGCATTTTTACATGGCGAATATCAAGAGTGCAGAGAAGCGGGCGACCCAAGCCCTCAAGCGTCGCGCGAACAACCGTGCCGGAAAAAGCAAGGTTTTGACGGGTGATCGCAAGTTGGAAGACGCGATCAGTTCGGGCAATAAAGCCGAAGCCGAGAAGCAGTATTCCGATTTTACATCGGTGTTGGACAAGGCGGCGAAACGGCGGTTTATCAGCGCCAATTGCGCCAACCGCAAGAAATCCCGTCTGCACGCCCGCGTCAGCGCGATGGCGTGAGGTTGGCCGCCTCTCTTTTTCAGGCGCGACATCCGTGCATCCGGCTTGCGCCGGATGTGCGGTTTTTCGTTTTTTGAAAGGCCCGGTGCGCGATGGAGCCTGGCGCCATAGATCTGCGCGATTTGGGCGCCGGCGTGGATTATCGCGCCACTGCAGCTCTTCAGGATGAGCTTCACGCCGGGCGTGTGGCCGGGACGGTTGGCGATACGCTGTTGCTGCTGGAGCACCAGCCTGTTTACACGCTGGGGCGTTCGGCCGATGCGAGCCATATCCTGCTGGATACGGCGGAGCTGGATCGGCTCGGTATCGCGCAGTTCACAACCTCGCGCGGCGGAGACGTCACCTACCACGGCCCCGGTCAGTTGGTCGGCTATCCGATCCTTCATCTCGGCGACCGCGGTCTGGGCGTGCTGGCGTATATCACGGCCGTTGAAGAGGCGCTGATCCGGACGCTCGCCGACTTTGGGGTCCCTGCCGGGCGTGACCCGCGCAACCGCGGCGTCTGGGTCGGCAACGACAAGATCGCCGCCATCGGCATCCGCGTCTCCCGTCAGGTCACCATGCACGGGTTTGCCTTGAACGTCAACACCCGCCTCGACGATTACTGCGGCATCGTGCCGTGCGGGCTGACCTCGGCCGGGGTCACCTCCATGGCCCGTGTCCTCGGCCGGCCGGTCGACATGACCGCGATTAAAGCGGCAGTTTTCTCGCACGTCCGCACGATTTTCGGGTATTCTTAACTGCGACAGACGGAGGCAAGCTTGAACCTGTTGCGCATTGGTTTATACGGAACTCACGGGCATCAGATCCACCACGTGCTGACGCAGCCCCACGCCTACCCGGCGGCGCTGACGGCCGTGGCCGCCTTTCCGGCCGGCACGGTGGAGGCGTTGCGCATCAGCAGCGGCGCGTTTGCCGTCGCGGAGGACCTGGCTTCGCTTCTGCGGCGTCCCGACGTGGATCTCGTGGTGCTCTGTTCCCCGCGGCGCGGCGATCAGGCCGCCGACGCCATCGCCTGCCTGCGGGCCGGTAAACATGTTTATGCCGAAAAGCCGGCCGCGCTGACCGAGGCGGATCTCGACGCGATCCTCGCCGCCGCCCAGGCATCGGGTCGGCGCTTTCACGAGATGGGCGGGAGCGCGTTTGAGCAGCCCTGGTTCGCCCTGCGCGAGACCGTGCACTCAGGAGTGATCGGAGCCGTTGTCCAGGTCGTGGCGCAGAAATCCTACCCCTGGCACGACGGACGACCCGAGGACGAGTTTCTGGACGGTGGCCTGATCCGGCAGTGCGCGATTCACGCCGTCCGATTTATCGAACATGTGGCAGGGGTTCGGATAGCCGAGGTCGACGCGATGGAGACCACCTGCGGCAATCCGTCGGGCGGCGGCGGATTGCGCCTGGCGGCCGTGCTGATGGCGCGGCTGGAAAACGGCGGTCTCGCTTCGATCACGGCCAATTACCTTAATCCGCTTGGATTCGGAAGCTGGGGTAACGAGATGTTGCGCGTGTTTGGAACGGACGGGATGGTCGAGGCAACGGATGGCGGCAGGCGGACCCGGCTGATCGTTGGGAAGGACGATCGCGGACCGCTCGATGCTTCGGCTCGGCCTCCCGACTGGCTGGGGTGTGTCGTGGCCGACTGCCTGGGCGTCGGCCCGATGCCGATGTCGATGGAAGAGGAACTGCATCCGCTGCGGGTGGTGATCCGGGCGGATGCGGCCGCAAAACGCAGGCGGCTCTTGCAAAACCCCTCTGGGGTGTTTGCAAGAGAGAAGTCAGAATACAGAAGACAGGAGTCAGAATAATAGGACACGTTGCCCATGAGAGGGTTACAATTCTGAATTCTGAATACTGGCTTCTGAATACTGCGCTTGCAGAACCGACGAAGGAGGTTTTGCGAGCGCCTCACAGAAGGGAACAACCATGAAACAGGTCATCATCATCGGCGCGAGTGGTTTTGGCGGCGAGGTCGCCTGGGTGCTGGAACGAATGGCTGAACCCACCGGCGGGGCTTCAATCATCGGGTTTTGCGATGACGCGCCCGGAAAACAGTGCGGGGTATGGCGCGAACGGCCGCTGTTGGGTCCGGTCGGGGCCGCTTGCGCCGGTGGCGAGGTCTGGTTTCATGTGGCTGTCGGGGGCAATGCGGCGAGGGAACGGCTCACGGCGCGAGCGATCGCGTGCGGCTGGCGGCCGCTGACGGTGTGCGACCCCACGGCCGTGGTAGCGGCGGATGCCAGTGTGGGGGAGGGCTGCTACATCGGCGCCGGTGCCGTGATCTCGTGCGGCTCTCGACTCGGCGACGGCGTGATCGTCAACCACCAGGCGACGGTTGGGCATGATGCCGTGGTGGAGGCCTTCGCACAGATCTGTCCGGGTGCTCGGGTGTCGGGAGGGTGCCACATCGGCGCGCGGGCGCTGTTGGGCTCCAATGCGGTGGTGATCCCCGGCGTGTCGGTCGGCGCCGACGCGACGGTCGGCGCGACTGCAGCCGCCCTGCGCGATGTGCCCGACGGCGGCGGTGTGGCGAGGGCCGGCCGGTGATGCTGATTTCGCAGGGTCAGATAGACATTGGCAGCGGACGTTGGGATTTGATATACTGCTCACAAAACAGGGCGATAGGCGGCGATCAACAGGTCGGCCGGAAAAGCCCTGGGAAAAGGATACAATCATGATCAGCAAGAAAAGCGCACAGGCGATCAACACGCAGATCAACCGCGAGTTCTTCTCGGCGTTCCTCTATCTGGCGATGGCCAAGGACGCCACGGCCAAGGGTTTCAAAGGGGCCGCCAATTGGTTCACCATCCAGTTCAAGGAGGAGCAGGAGCACGCGATCCGCTTCGCCAAATATTTGGAGGATCAGGGCGCCAAGGTTGTCCTCTCGGCGATGGATGCGCCGAAGACCGAGTGGGCCGATCTACTGGAGATGTTCAAGGATGCGCTGGCGCACGAGAACAAGGTGACGGCGTGGATTGGCGAGCTGGCCGCGCTGGCCGCCGCAGAGAAGGACTTCGCCACGCAGAACATGCTGCAGTGGTTCATCAACGAGCAGGTGGAGGAGGAATCCAACGCCCATGACGTCATCTGGATGCTCGAAATGAGCGCGGGCTCCAAGGGCGCCCTGTTCATGGCCGACAAGCAGCTCGGCAAGCGTGGCCGCAGCTAGCGCTTGCCTCTGGGTACGCGATTATGGCACTGGCAACAGTTGAGTCCGGGGCGGTCTTCGGTGTGGACGCTTTTCA
>JBIJDW010000431.1:0-2746 GCA_044343885.1 Kiritimatiellia bacterium | reverse complement strand
GTCGTCACGTTCGTGATGGCCTGGGTATTAGTGCCCGTTCCCGCTTGAAAGGTCACAGACACAACCGTGAACGCAACCCGGTCATAATAGGTGCCGGGTGTGGTGGGATCGGCGCCGTTGTTGATGGCCTCCAGAGTAATGCGTTCGGGGCCGCAACTCGTCCAGTTGCCACTGGCGTCTTTTGTGGGGCCGGTAGCGCTAACTGAGACGCCTTTAACCCATAGTTGAGTGGGCATGGAAGATGCCGGGTCCCACAGGGTCGGGCTTGAAACTTGCGTCCCTCCATTCGTTGCAGTCCATACTTCGATCTTGCTGCTGTCCCAGTTTAGCCGAGTCTTCATGGGCTCATTGACGCCGACGGCTTTCAGCGTGATCTTTTTCCACCCGTTCGAGCAGACGAATCCGCCGGGGCCTTTCGGTGTGATGCTGGGTGATGGCTCATAGAACTCGTCATAGTCGGCCACACCGTCAATGTTCAAATAGAGCTCGGTGATGTGCGGGTTCAACGCCGCCCGAATGCCCCAGGATGCGAGGGCCGCTGCTAGGATAAAAATGAGTTTGCTCTTCATGTGTTCTCCGGAAAGACCGGCGACAAACAGAACGGAGAAATATTAGCACACTTTGCTGATACCGGGCGTGAAAAAACATTCGTCCTGCGGCGAGCGTCTACCTCGCTTCGCGCTGACCCATTGGCCTGCGGCGCGGCGGGGACGCCGCTGCCCTACCCGCTTCGCGCATTCACCCACACACTCACACACCCACACACTCTCTTTACGCTTTCCGTTCTCTCTGGCCGCAGGCCCTACTTGCGCCGTTCAATTGCCTTCAACGCCGCATCGGCGGCCATTTGGACGGAACGATTGGGGTCGGTCAGACCGGCGCGGATCAGGGGGAGGTCTGAGGGGGTGCCGATCTGACCCAGGGTGGCGATGGCGGTGCGGCGAAGGCTGTCGTTCGTGTTCGTGGCGTAGGTGCGGACCAGCGGGAGCAGGCGCACATCGTTGCGCTTGCCGATCATCGCCAGGATGCTGAGCTTGGTCGGTGTGACCACCTCCGGGTCGGTCAGTTGCGTTTCCAGTTGCTGACTAAACGTCTCGTCCGGCGTCATCCGTCCCGCCGCTTCCTGCAACCCGATGTTCACAATGGCCGTCCCCGCCAGACCGTCCTTGCCCTGCGCGTAGCGTATCAGGAGCGCCTGGATGGCATCGGGATCGGATGAAGATTTTAGACACTCGGAGAGAAATTGAAGGCAGTAATCGCGCCAGACGGGGCTTTCGGACTCATCCGCCAACATCTTGGCGAAAAGCTCGTGCAGGCGTGGATTCGGCGACTCCTGCCAGACCAGAGCATTGGCCATGTTGTTGCGGGTCACGTCCCAGTGCTGACGGTTGAAGATCTCCTGCTTGAAGAATGCCAGCACATCGGCCGACAGCGTATGGTTCTCCATCGCCGCCGTCACCCGGTTCAGGCGCTCCTGCTCGGTGATGGTCCTGAAATCCGTCCAGCCCGCCGGAAGCTTCTCAGCAGGAATCACGGCATTCCCAACCTGTCCTGATTGATTCGTGGCAGCGGCCGGCACACCAGCCACAACCGGCGTCTGGATTACCGGCACCGGCACGACAGGTTCGCGACTCGCATCGCCCGGCGCTCTTGAGCGGATGATCGTGAAGGCGACGATACCGGCCGCAGCGGCCAGAAAAGCCAATGGTAGAAGGCGATTACGCTTCATGGTGTTTTGATGCAAGAAACAGAGGTCACTTCCATCGCCTACTGATCCCAACTGCATACTGATGCTATTTCTCTACCTCCTTCAGATGCCCGAGTGACTATTGGCAAGACTGAGCAGTTACCTTTCCATTGCATAGAGAGCCTCAAGAAACGAAAGACGGCCCAGAGAGAAAAGACCCGCCCTTAACCACCAACTGTCGGCGTCACTCTCAACAGCGGGGCCGAACACACCGAGCCAAGACCGTGTGGCTCCTTCACCGATAACAGCCTCAACCTTCCGCAGTAATGCGTCCGCCTCAGCTCGCGGAATATGCCGAGCGGCAACCACGTACGACCAAACAATGCGCGTTAGGAGAGGCATGTCAACTTCTGTCGGCTTTCGCGAACTTGTACTCTCGACAAACAGCTTCGCTTCCTCAGCAAGGCCTCCACTTTGTTCCAACACGAGACATTGATACGCAACCATTACACACACATTCCGAAGGTACCCAGATATGGTCTCTCCTGGGGCCGACCTTACCTTTTTTCTGCCAATAACTGATTGGGTACTCTCGATTGCTTTCTCAAAGATCTCTTTGTTCGTCAGCGGTCGAGAAGATTGCACCACCTCGTGACGAACATACTCCGGGAACTTCCGCAGTCGCTCTGGCACCTCAAGGCCTGCTTCAAGCATCAAGTGCACGATCTCATTGCGAAGAAACCCCGTCGGACGTCGGCATTCCGCAATGTCCGCTTCTAGCCCAAGAAGTTCATCCACCGCATTAGTCACCGCCGGGGCACGCATACGAATTACGGCAATCCGCTTTAGTGTCTCACAAGGCATCATCGCCCTGTGCCAACGATTCCGAAATCCGGGAAATTCGTCAAACCGTATCGCTTCTAGTCGTGAACACGCTCGCGCACGCTGATCATCCACAACAATGTCGCCAATCCTTCTGAGAAAGAGCATTGTTGCATCACACTCAAAGGCCGACGGCAGTGCCCCTGTTTCTATCCACTGCATGGCCTGCGTCGCCGC
>JBIJDW010000430.1:0-2747 GCA_044343885.1 Kiritimatiellia bacterium | reverse complement strand
GGCAGGCGGCCGGGATGCGGCTCAACGGAACCCCCGCCGGTCGCCTTGTATTCCGCAGCGTCGCGCGAATACGGTTCGGACGGAACGAAGTCCATGATCAGCGCATACTGCTTGTCGGCATCCACCGGCTGCAAATTGCGCAGGTCGTACGCCACCCGGTCAGGGGGCATCGAAGCGAAGCGGAGGAAGGTGGGCACGATCCCAACCGAAAGGACCTTGTCGAGCGCCACCGGATCGCCGAACGTGTCCACCGCTGTGACTCCCGACTTCCACTCCGCCGGCAACCGATAGCTTTTGTTGTCTTTCACGCGCCAGATGATCGCGCAGAGGCTGCCGTCGACCCGCTTGAAGAGATAGATGCGACTGGCCTGGGGATCCCGATCCGCGATGTAAGCGCGCTGGACGAACGTGAGTTCCGACAGCATCTTCCGCGTCTCGATCAGCGCGAAATAGGCCGGTTTCGGAACATAGAAAGAGCGCTGGTTTTGAACGGCGGTGTTGCCGTAGAACGGACGGAACATCAGGCCGAATCCGTCTTGGACATCCGTCTTGTTTGCGCTCGCAAACTCGTGAGGGAGTGCGCCGGACACATGCAGAAGAATGGCGGCCCGCGCATGATTGGCGGCCTGATTCAGCATGGGAACCGTTTCGTCGGTGCTCCAGTCAAGATCGACGATGGCGGCCTTCCGTCCCAGTGCCGTGAGTTTCAGCCTGGCGTCCAGATCCTCCATGAAATCCTCCATCATCATTTCTTCCAGCGAGGCGCTGCCCGGGGTCACCCGGACTTCGAACCGGTCGAAAGGCAGTTTTTCGGGATCTTTCATGCCGTCCAGATAAGACAGAACACGGTCATAACTGAAGCCGCCGGCGACGATACAGGCGTTCGTATTGTACGCCTTGATCCACCGATGAAAGAGCTCAAGCATGCTCCGGTATTTGTCCTGCGGCAGATGGATCGGCGATTCCACCATCGAGTCCGCACCCTGCCAAAAAATCCAAGTCGGAAATTCGCGGGCATGCTCCCGGCCTACGTTGCGCATGAACACGTTCCAGTCCGCCATGCGAAGCGGTGCCTGCAAGTAGCTGCCGTCGTTACGCAGATACGTGCCGTCCTCAACGGCGGGTTGCTTCTCAGGACCCGCCCAGTCCGCAGAATATCCAACGACCGGCACTGTCCGATAAACGCCGTCTTCAGACTTGGCCGCGGCGTAGCGTCGGAACCATTCGTGGTGATACAGATCGGGAACAGGTTCGCAGGAATCCCAATCCAGATCGATCTTCCGATTGGTCATACAAAGATCCGCATCCATCGTGTGAATATCCGCGAGATGGGTCATGACGGTCTCTCCGAAATAGCGCTTGCGGTCCGGTGCCTGGACATCCGTTTCCAACACGCGCCCGTCGGGAAGACCCGTCACGCGCAGGCAGTAGAATCCATGCTTGAGCGACTCGACCAGCGGGAGCGCCACTCGGGCGCCGGGCGGCAGTGTCGCCTGGCGGCCGCCCTCCGCGGCCGTCAGCCCGACGGATGTCGTCAGCTTGAACGCGAGGTCCAGCGCCAACGGCGCGGCCGAAAAATTATTCAGCACCAGCTTCAGCGGCTGTCCGGGAACATGCAGGCGGGTCTCGTCGGGAAATTCCAGTTCGGCCATGATCTCCTGTCGCTTGGCCAGATGGGTGCTGACCTTGACTTGGTCAATCCGGATGGCGGCGGGTGTGCCGTCCTCCGTCCAGGCCAGAATCGCAAGGTTCAACGGATAGCGTTGCGCATAGAACGGATTCTCTTTCTCCGTGCCCCGCAAATAGCCCGGCGGCAACGGGGGCGCGACGAAGCTACAGCTCTTCCAGCCTTTCCAGTCCACGCGCACCGGAGCACTGGCGAACTTCTGGAAGGGAATGTCGAATTCCGAGGACCCGCTATCGATGAAAAGCGCCTGAAGCATCACGGGGGCGCCTTCGCCGAACGCCTGCAGTTCTACGCTCTCGACCGCACCCGGCAGGGCCGGATGCAGGAACACGGAGACCGGCCCGTTGGTCGAGACGGTCAGCGGCAGCGCGCGCGCCGTGCCGTCCGCCCCGCCCGCCACTGGATCCGCGCCAGGGGGCGTGCTGACGAGCGCCCACTGCTTTGAATTCTGGGTCGGATTCCGGTTCACGATCCCGTTCTCAAGAGCCATGTAAAGTTTCCCGGCAATCTTCACCATGTCGTATTTGTGGTAAGCAGCCTGATAGTACCAGTCCGGAGCCAGCGTGTTGAAATGCTCGGCTCGCTCGAAATCCCAGAACAGACCCGCACCGGTCGGACGCTGTAAGATCACCCGGCCCTGAGCACGCTGGCTCGCAAGGGGCCCCGTCACCGTCACCACCGCCGTCACCGGGCCGCGCGGCTGGAGCTTTTCGAGCGCCGCAAGGGAGAGGGCCTTCACCGCTACCTCGCCCTCCGCGATGTCAATCCCTTCGGCCATGTCTGCGTCTTTCACCGGCTCACCCTCACCGTCGATGAAAGTCACGGCGATACGCCCGTTGCGAATGTCGTTCGGCGTCCCGTTGCCGACCGAAACAAACAGTTTGGAATCGGCGGTCAGTTTCCGCTCCGGCGTATCGCCACGCAATTCGAGCGTGATGCGTTCCTTCCGGGGCGCCTGCGTTTCGACCATGAGGTCGTCAACCCAGACAGACCGTTGTGCGGTGTCCGGCTGCGCATCCTTCGCGGGCGGCTCCGGGATCACCCGGATCGCCGCGCAAAA
>JBIJDW010000429.1:0-2764 GCA_044343885.1 Kiritimatiellia bacterium | reverse complement strand
GGGCGATGGCGGCGATCGCCTCGAAATCGGGAACGTCGAGCTTGGGATTGCCGATGGTCTCGATGTAGATCGCGCGCGTTTTGGCGGTGACCGCCCGGCGAAACGCCTCCGGCTCGCGCGAATTGACGAAGCGCACGGTCCGGCACAGGACCCGCGGGAAGGTGTGGTTGAAGAGCTGATAGGTTCCGCCGTAGAGGTTGTTGCCCGCGATGATCTCATCGCCCGGCCGCGTCACCGCCAGCAGCGCGAAGAGGATGGCCGACTGGCCCGAGGCGACGGCCAGCGCGCCCGTCCCGCCCTCGATGGCGGCGACCCGTCGCTCGAAGACATCGTTGGTCGGGTTCATCAGCCGTGTGTAGATGTTGCCGGATTCCTTCAGCGCGAAAAGATTGGCCGCATGTTCCGAACTCTTGAACACATACGAGGTGGTCTGATAGATCGGAACCGCGCGCGATCCCGTCGTCGGATCGGCCTGTTGTCCCGCATGCAGCGCCAGCGTGTGTAATCCCTGTTCCGCCATGGTTGGACTCCTTCCGGTTCGGTGCGTTTTGAAATGGGTCACCAGTATGACAGGTTCGGCTGTTTTTGTCTTGTCCGAAAACCCTGTCGAAAACCCTTGCCTTTTTCGGCCGTGTTCGTTATCCTAGCAGCCGTTTTTCCATCTGAGAACGTCACTTTTGCCTCATGGTGTAACGGTAGCACAGCAGATTCTGAATCTGCTTGTCTAGGTTCAAATCCTAGTGAGGCAACCAGGTTGGGGACCCGAAACGGCGGAATCGCCGCCGTCATGCCGTTTTTTCTGCGTGGGCGATGTCCTCTTCTCCTCAGGAAAGGCGCTGGATTCCGCGCTTGACATAATAGCCCCGCTGGGGCATCTTTAACCATGCGAGGGATGCTTCAGGTCGGTCTCAAACGCTCAACACGCAGTCGCTTGTCACGGGAAGCGGCGTCAGGGAGGGGTTTTATGAAAAAGTGGATAGGGCCTGCGATATTGGGGTGTCTGTTGCTTGGCATGCCGATCTGGGCGGCTTCGGAGAAGGTTGCGGATTCGGTTGTTCCGGCGTTGAGGGCCTCTTTTGAGAAGAGTCTGCAGGCGATCATCGCCGGTTACGATGTGGCCGCGAAGAACTGGTCCAGCAGCTATGTCGCCGCCTTGAAAGAACTTCAGACCAAGCTGCAGAAAGCTGGGAATCTGGATGGCTGGACTGGGGTGAAGACTGAATTGGATCGGATGAGTGCCGATCCGAATGCGGAGTTGGGGATTCCCGCCGAAGCACTCTCGTCGGTGGACGCGCTGCTGGCGCTGCAGACGAAGTTTCTGGATATTCCCGCGCAACGGGCCGTGGACAAGAATCAGAAGATCGTGGCCCTCAGCAAGAAGTATATCGCGAGTCTGACGGCTCTGCAGACGGACCTGACCAAACAGGGAAAGATGGATGAGGCGCTGGTCGTGAACGCCGAGATCAAGCGCGTCAAGGGATGCCCCGAGGTGATGACGGCCGAGTTTGAGCTGCCGGATACTGGCGTGAAGCCGGTGCCGGGCGAGACGGAAGCGCCGCCCAAGGTTAACCCGCCCGCCCCCGTCGGCAAAGCCCCCGACGAGCGGGCACCGGAACCGTTCCGGGAAGAGGGCGATGTCAAGACATACGTGGGCAAGGCTCCGGCGTTGCCAAACGAAACGTTCAAGCCCCTGCGGCTTATCCAGACGCCCGCGATGGGGGTCAGAAGGAAGCTGAATGTCTCGGCCCTGATAACGTCCGATTCCGATGAGAGTGGCAGCAGCAGCGCCGGCTATTACGGATCGTCCAAAAGCTCGTCTGGATCCACGAGCAGCCGGGTCCGCGTAGGCCTGAGGACCGTGGCAACGGGATCGGTGCTGACGAATCTCATCGTTGTCGTCGAATACTACAGCAAGGATGTGAAGACCACCACGGGAAAGATTGCAGCGGATAAGATATTGTTCAGACGCAACACGATCCCCCGGGTGGATGGTCTGGGCGTCTGGATTGACTATCCCGAAGCCTCGATTTACAAGTCCTCCTACAAATCCAGCTCCACGTACGGATCCTCCTACAAGTACAAGAGCGGACAGGAGTTCTGCGGGATTGTCCTCAGCGTGTACGAAGCCGACAAGACGTTGGTCTTTCAGGCGGTGACCGCAGCCGCGCTGGTTGACCTCGCCCCGGCGGCATTGCCGAGCGAATGAACCCGGAAGCCTCTCTCAGTTTCGCCGGCGGCGCAGGTGGGATGGAGGGATCTTGAGGAAGATGCGGTATTTGGCGACGGTGCGGCGCGCGATCTGGATACCCGTCTTTTGCAAGGCCACCTGAATCGCCTGATCGGAGAGCGGATCGGCCAGATCTTCGGCGGCGACGAGTTGGGAAATCTTATCCTGAACGGTTCGGTTGGAGATGTTCGGCCCGGCGTCGGTCTTCAGCCCCGGCGTGAAGAAATACTTCAATTCAAAGAGACCGACCGGGGTCCGCATGTATTTGTTGGCGACTGTGCGCGAAACCGTTGTCTCGTGGACGCCGACGGCGGCGGCGACGGCGGCCATGGTCATCGGGCGGAGATGCCCCACTCCCTTGTCGAGAAACTCTTGCTGTGCGGCGACAATCTCCGAGGCGATACGGTGGATGGTCCGCTGCCGCTGGTGGATGCTCTTGATCAGAAAGACGCCAGCGCGGATCCGTTCGCGAATGTAGGACTTGACCTCGGCCGTGACCTCGGAACTTTCCAGCAGACGGCGGTAATGGGCGCTGAT
>JBIJDW010000428.1:0-2765 GCA_044343885.1 Kiritimatiellia bacterium | reverse complement strand
GGCGAGGACGAAAAGGCTTGGTGGGACCTGCTCGAACAAAGCCTGGAACGGCTTCAGGTCTCTTGCATCGACATTTACAACCACCACGGGATCAATGCGGGATCGTATGCCGAGCATGTGGCGCCCCGGCTCTCCCTGTGGATGCGCAAGGCGCAGAAACAGGGGCTGATCAAGCACATCTGCTGCTCGTTCCACGACAACAACGCCGCCTTGATGAAGCTGATCGCGAGCGGCTATCCCTCGGTCATCACCCTCCAGTACAACCTCCTCGATCGACAGTTGGAGGAGGGGATCGCCGCCGCGCATGCCGCCGGAATCGGCGTGGTGGCCATGGGGCCGGTGGCGGGCGGGCGATTGGGCGACACCAGCTCGGTGTTGGGCGGGATCGTCCCCGGAATCGCACGCGTGCCGGAACTGGCGCTGCGGTTTGTGCTGGCGAACCCGAACGTCGACGTGGCGCTTTCCGGGATGGGCACGCTGCAGATGGTGGAGGAAAACGTCCGGATCTGCGCCGACCCGGTTGCGTTGTCGGCCGCAGACCAGGCGGCGATCACGACGCAGTTGGAGCGGCTCAAGAAGATGGCCGATCTCTATTGCACCGGCTGCAACTATTGCATGCCGTGTCCGCAGGGCGTCGCCATTCCGACGATTTTCGAGTGCTACAACCGCGGACGCGTCTACGGTTCGTGGTCAACCGCCAAAGCGGGCTATGCCGGCATCGGTGCAGGGTCGTGGGATTCGGGCAGGAAGGCCTCTTTCTGCACCGACTGCGGCGGCTGCGAAACGAAATGCCCGCAGCACCTCCCGATTCGCGAGAAGCTCAAAGAGGCGGCAGCGGCGCTGGCCTAGCCTCTGACGCGGTCGGCATAGGTGCCGTCGCGGGTGTCGATGCGAATCATGTCGCCCTCGTTGACGAAGAGGGGCACGTTCAGCTCATAGCCGCCCGCGATCGCCGCTGGCTTGGTCACCTTGCCGGATGCGGTGTTGCCACGCACGCCGGGGTCGCAGACCACCACCTTGCGTTCGACAAAGTTAGGGAGCGTCACGTCGATCGGCTGAGAGCTGAAGAACAAGACCTCGCACTCCATGTCCTCGCAGAGGAAGAAACGATTCTGACCGAGCACGTCGGTGCTGATGGTGATCTCCTCGTAATTCTCGTCAGTGAAATAGTAAATGCCGTCCTTCGCGTAGGAGAAATGCACCTGGCGCTGGCTCAGATCGGGCTTGTCAAACTTGTCTCCGGAACGGTAGCTGCGGCTCATGGTGCTGCCACTCAACATGTTCTTGAGCTTGCAGTTATAGATGGCCTGCCCCTTGCCGGGCTTGCTGAATTCAAAATCGGTGACGAACCACGGGGTTCCATCGATCAACAGCTTGATGCCTTTGCGAAGATCAGAGACGTCGTACATGCGTGCATTCCTTTTGGGTGTAAGGTAAGAACAGAAAATACTGTTACGGCGGGTTTCTGTCAAGGAGAGATGCTGCCTGCAGGATTTTATTTTATTTTTATAGTTGCCTCGCGCAGGCCGATAATGCTACTCTTGCCGCCGTTTGCGCCCATCGTCTATCGGTTAGGACACATGGTTTTCATCCCTGGAAGCGGGGTTCGACTCCCCGTGGGCGCGCCATCTTTCTGCGGCAGGACAAGCGCCGGGCCTTCCGTCCGTCTCGGGCCCTTAACGGCAGACGGCGCGGAACCCGAGGATGTGATTCTCGGCGCCCTCGAAGGTATAGTCTCTGCGGCCGCAACGCGCGGGTCCGGCGTCGTAGCTCCAGCACCCGCCACGGTGGAGCCGGTTCACCTCCGATGCATCCCAGCACCACTCCCACACGTTCCCCGCCATGTCGTAAAGCCCATACCCGTTCGCCGCGAAGGCTCCCGCCGGACTCGTGTAAGGAGACCCCTCCGTGGCATAGCGCGTGTCGAAGCCTTCATAACCCTGATCATACGCGTTGCCGGACGGATTTCCCTTGTAGTTCGCCCGTGTGTGGTCGATCGTGTCCCCCCACGGGAAGCGCTTGCCGCTCATTCCGCCCCGCGCGGCATATTCCCACTCCGTGTTTGTCGGCAGACGATAGCCGTTCGCGGTGAACGTGCACGTCGGTGAAGGGCCGCCCGTCCGGCAGATGCCGCCGCCGTCCGTGTAGCATGGCGTCCTGCCCTCCTTCTCGCTGCGGGCGTTGCACCACTTCACGCAGTCGTACCAGCTCACCGTAACCACCGGATGATTCGTTCCCTTGGATCCCCCGGCGGGCAGATCCGTGTATCCGTGTGTCGCGCCCCAGATCCGCACGTCGTCCCATCGGGCCTTGGTCACTTCGGTTGCGTCCATCGCGAACGCCGTCCGATTGGTCAGCGCGTACGCGCCGAAATCGGGATCCTTCCCGCTGTTGATCCCCGCCGGGATCACCACCATGCCCTTGGGCACGCCCGTCGTCAGGCCTCCGTCGGCCACCACCGGGTCACCCGCGACAGCCAGTCCAGCCAGCAGACACACGAAACCCGCCGCCATTCCACATGCACTTTTGTTCATCGTATTCCTCCGGTCCCGGGTGACACAGGGTTTAGGGTTCAGGGTTCAGAAAAAGCGTTTCTCGCCTCAACTGTTTACGCATTATGCTCTTCCGCTCTCCCTTCGTCAACCGGCATATCGGAGGGGTGCGATTCACTTTAGTTGATGGTTAGGCGGCCGCGAGGTTGGATCGGAAGCGTGAGACGAGTGCGCACATGGCTGCTGCATTTTTGAAGCGCCAGTGCATACCGG
>JBIJDW010000102.1:0-9149 GCA_044343885.1 Kiritimatiellia bacterium | reverse complement strand
GCCGACATTCCCGCCGTCAACCGGCTGTTGAAAAAGGCCTTCGCCAAAACCCCCGCGCCGGTCATTGATCTGGTGGCGGCGCAAACCCGCGACCCGTTCCACGTGCTGGTCGGCACCATCCTCTCGGCCCGCACGCAGGACGCCACCACGGCGGCGGCGTGCCGCCGTCTGTTCCCGCTTGTAAACACGCCCGACGACCTGCGGACCCTGACGGCGTCCGAGATCGAACGCCTGATCTACCCCGTCGGCTTTTACCGCGACAAGGCCCGCCATCTGAAGGCTCTGCCCGCCGCGCTCGACGCCCGTTTCGGCGGCACCATTCCCGACACCGTGGACGCGTTATGCGAGCTGCCGGGGGTCGGACGCAAGACCGCCAACCTGGTCGTTGCGCTCGGATTCGGCAAACCCGCGATCTGCGTTGATGTCCACGTCCACCGCATCAGCAACCGGCTCGGGCTGGTCCGGACACGCACACCGTTCGAGACCGAAATGACGTTGCGCGCCATCCTGCCTGTCCGCTATTGGCGCACCTGGAATTCCTATCTGGTCGCCTTCGGTCAGACCCGCTGCCGCCCGGTCAGCCCGCATTGTGAGGGGTGTCCGTTGAGGTCATTCTGCTGCGAGGGATACACGCCCAAGATATGCACCGTTTCGGCGACCCCGCGCAGCCGCGCGAGCGTGGGAGCATAGGCGGCATCGGTGATCGCGCCTTCGGCTTCGACAAAAAAACCGTATTGCCACGGCCGGCCCTGCAGCGGCCGCGACTGGATGAACGTCAGGTTCAAGCCAGCGGCCTGAAACGGCTCCAAGATGTGCAAGAGCGCGCCGGGGCGGTTGGGCACGATCAGGTGCAGCAGCGAATGGATGACGCCCGCGAACGACGCTGAGGGGGACGGCGCGCAGCCGCGGACAACCGTGACGAAGCGCGTCTCGTTGGCGGCGCTGTCCTGAATATCTTCGGCGACCGTGGTCAGCCGGTAAAGCGATGCCGCCAAAAAGGTGGACACCGACGCCGCCTCCGGTTCGCCAGCCACGCGGCGCGCGGCTTCGGCCGTGCTGTCGAGCGGCGTCTGAACCGCATTGGGGAGGTGCGCATCGAGCCAGTTCCCACATTGCGCCAGCGCCTGGGGATGGCTATAGACCGTCTTGATCGTGTGCAGGTCGCCGCCGGGAGCCACGGCCAGACAATAGCGGACGCGCAGACCGAACGCGGCGGTGATCGTCACGCCCGAGGCAGCGGACAGCAGGTCGAGTGTTTGCGTCACAGGTCCCTCGACGGCGTTCTCGATCGGCACCACCGCCACCGCATCGGATCGCCCGCCCAGCTGCGCGAAGACATCCCTGAACGACCGGCACGGGCAACAGTCGTCAGACCCGCCGCTCCAGCGAACCGCAGCCTCCTGCGAATTCGTCCCTTCCGGTCCGAGATAGAGAATCATCGCACAGATCCTTGCTTAGGAGTCGAGGTAAACCACCCCGCGCGCGCCCTTCTCAACCGAGCCGATCACCGCAGGTTCAGTCCGGCACCGTTTGAGGATGTCCAGTGCTCGCGCGCCATCAGCCTTGCGGACAATCACCACAAAGCCGATTCCCATGTTGAACACCCGATACATCTCGTCACGGTCCACCCGGCCCTGATGCTGCAGGAAATTGAAAAGCGTCGGCGTTTTCCACGCGTTCCGATCAATTACCGCCCGGCAGCCTTCCGGCAGAACCCGCGGGATGTTGTCCATGAACCCGCCGCCGGTGATGTGCGCCATCCCCCGGATCTCGACGCTGGCCATCAGTTTCATGATCGGCTTGAGAAAGCTGCGGTGAACGGACAGCAGGATGTCGCCGATTGTTACATGGGTGCCCGGTAGGCAATCCTTGATCGTAAACCCGCACTGGTCGAACAACACCTTGCGCGCCAATGAAAAGCCATTGGTCTGCAACCCGCCTGAGGCCATACCGATGATTATGTCGCCCGGCTTGATTTGCTTGCCGGTGATCACCTTCTTGCGCTCAACCGTCCCGACGATGGTACCCACCAGATCGTACTCGCCCAGCGGGTACAGCCCCGGCAGCTCGGCGGTCTCGCCACCCAGCAGCGTGCACCCGTTCTCCTTGCACGCCTTGCACAAGCCGGAAACCACATCATGAAAGATCGTCTGATCAAAGCGCGACGTGCCGATGTAGTCCATGAAAAAGAGCGGCTTAGCGCCCTGAACCAGAATGTCATTCACGCAGTGGTTGACGAGATCCTGTCCCACGGTGTCGTGCCGGCCCGCCAGCGCGGCCACCTTGAGCTTGGTTCCCACGCCGTCGGTACTGGCGACCAGCAGGTGGTCCTTGCCCGGCGAAGCAAACAAACCGCCAAAACTGCCAATGCCGCCGACCGCGCCGCTGGTTGACGTTGCGGCCACCATCTTTTTGATCGACTGTATGCCGGACATCTTGGAATCAATGTCAACCCCCGCCTGCGCGTAAGCCGATATCCGAGCTGCCTGAACTGTTTTATCTGCCGCCATGTCCGCCGCCCCTCTGGTAGACCCCACCCGCAAAACTTCTTGCAATATCCGATCCGCGCATAGGATAGCCAAACACGAGGGCAATAATCCAGATAAAAGTGAAACGATTATTCGATTGCCTCCGCTTCGGTGTTAGTCTATCATTCGGAGTTGTTTGCGCCGCTTAGTGTGGCCATGATTCATAAGAAGGTCCCGTTATGTCGCTCGGAGTCGGTATCGTCGGTCTGCCTAATGTCGGAAAATCCACCCTGTTCAACGCTCTGACGCGCGCTCAGAATGCGGAAGCGGCCAATTACCCCTTTTGCACCATTGAACCCAACAAGGCGACGGTGCCCGTTCCCGACAGCCGGCTCGCCGCGCTCGCCCGGATCGCCAAACCCGGCAAGATCGTCCACGCTACGGTCGATTTCATTGACATCGCCGGCCTCGTCCGAGGCGCCTCGACGGGCGAAGGCCTCGGCAACAAGTTTCTCGCCAACATTCGCGAGGCCGACGCGATCCTTCACGTGGTTCGTTGTTTCGAGGACGACAACGTGGTGCATGTCGAGGATGGCGTTGACCCGCTCCGCGACATCGGCATCATTGAGACCGAGCTGGTCCTGGCCGACATCCAGTCGCTCGAGAAGCGGCTGGACCGGGTCGGCCGCCAGGCACGCTCCGACAAAGACCTGCGCAAGGAGGTCGACGCGATGACGGCGCTGATGGCCCATCTGAACGTCGGTGCCCCGGCGCGGTCTTTCCCGCGTGCCGAGGCCGATCCGATCCTCCCGGTCCTCGTTGAAATGAAGCTGCTCACCGACAAACCGGTCATTTATTGCGCGAATGTCGGCGAAGGCGATCTGGCGGCGGAAAACGCCGCCGTAGCCGCCGTTCGCCGCCATGCCGCTTCAGTTGGCGCCGACGTCGTGGTGAGCGCCGCCCGTATGGAGGCTGAGCTGATCGGCATGTCCGATGGCGAGCGGGCCGATTTCCTCACATCCTATGGCCTCTCCGAAAGCGGCCTGGATCAGACCATCCGCATGGCCTATCACACCCTCGGCCTCGCCAGCTTCTTCACGGCCGGCCCGATCGAGGTTCGCGCCTGGACGTTCCGCCGCGGCTGGACCGCGCCTCAGACCGCTGGCGTGATCCACTCCGACTTCGAGCGCGGCTTCATCCGCGCCGAAGTGATTACGTTCGACGACTACATTCGCCTCGGTGGTGAAGCCCCCTGCCGCACCGCCGGGCTGCTCCGCACCGAAGGCAAGGAGTATGGGGTTCGCGACGGCGATGTGATGCACTTCCTGTTCAATGTCTAAGTCCGATGGAGGAAGGGAGAGGGACGCCCACGCTCCCATCCA
This sequence comes from Kiritimatiellia bacterium, assembly GCA_044343885.1. Lineage (GTDB taxonomy): Bacteria > Verrucomicrobiota > Kiritimatiellia > RFP12 > JAAYNR01 > VGWG01. The sequence continues at coordinate 5,299 of JBIJDW010000102.1, read as the reverse complement.
GAACGCGTAAAGTCAACAAAACGGGGATGCGTCCGTTTGCATCGACGTCACAGGCTCCACCATCGGCAGGGGATCTGGGATGGCCTCCAGCGGTGGCAGGGGCGGTAAGCGGAGCCAGCGGCAGGCGGCTTCGGAAGGTCCGTCCTCGGCTTCGAATAGATGACGCCAGCGTTTCTGGAAAGTGAGTCCGTTGCGGACCACCGTGGCGGCGTTGTTCCGGGCCGGCGATCCCTGGGTGGTCGTGCTTTCGAAATGGTACATCTCGGCGGCGGGTGTGTAGATTGCCCGCCAGCCAGCCTCGCGCAAGCGGTAGCAGAGATCAAAATCCTCAAACTGGACCGGATGGAAGATCGGATCGAATCCGCCGAAGCGCCTGGGGAGATCGGCACGGACCATCAGGCAGGCGCTGATCAGGCACTGCACCTCAGCTGCGACGGCCCAGGCGGGAGCGTCGTTGGGCTGGCCGCGCCCGCGAAAACAGACGTGGCCGCGGCGGGAGATGCCGACTCCGGCGCACTGGATCGCGGCCCCTGGCGTGGGATAGACCAGCTTGGGTCCGGCCAGGCCGATATCCGGGGCGCTCTCAATCGCCTCGCGCAGGCGGGGCAGCCAGGCGCGGGTGCGCGGCGTGACGTCGTTGTCGTTAAATACCAGGAAATCCCCCGTCGCCGCCGCGATTCCCTGGTTGCGGGCGAGGGAGCAGCCGACGTTTTCCGCGTTGCGGAGCAGGCGCACGGGCACCCCGCGCGCCGAGCCGAAGGGGCCTAATTCGTCCGCAACCCAGCGCGGTGTATCGTCGGATGACCCGTTGTCCACCACCAGCAGCTCCCACGGCGCATCACTGACGGTGTCACGCACCAGCGCCGTCAGACACCGCCGCGTGACGGCGAGCTGGTTGTAGGTGAGGGCGATGACGGAGTAGCGCATGGTGTTCAGTTCGCCGATTCAGCCAGTTCCCGCGCCGCCGCCACGATGGCGGCGATGCTGGGGATGCAGGCGGCTTCCAGGGCCTTGGAAGAGGGAATGGGGCAGTCGGGGCCGGCGAGTCGTCGGATCGGGGCGTCGAGCGAGTCGTAGGCCGCCTCGAAAATACGGGTGGCGATTTCGGCGCCGAAGCCGCCGGTGACCGGGCCTTCCTCGACGATCAGCACGCGGCCGGTCTTGCGCGCCGCCGCCACGAGGGTCTCGGTGTCGAGCGGGGCGAGGGTGCGCAGATCCACCACCTCGGCGTTGACTCCTGCGGCGGCTAACTGGTGTGCGGCGGCCAGGCAGAGGTGGGCCATGTAGGACCAGGCGATGAGCGTGACACGATCACCGGAGTGCGTGATGCGCGCGTGGCCGAACGGAACAGGCGGCGGCAGATTATCGCCGAGATTCCACCGGAGAGGATAAAGCAGCTTGTGCTCCAGGAAGAGAACCGGGTTCGCGCCGCGCATCGCCGTCTGCAGCAGCCCCGAAGCGTCGGCGGCGTCCGACGGTGCGGCGATGAGGAGGCCGGGAATGCCGGTGAACAGCCGTTCAAGCGTCTGCGAATGGGTGGCACCATAGCCGCGGCCGCCGCCGGTGGGCGCGCGCACGATGAGGGGACAGGGAATCTGGTAGATGTAGTGCAGCTTAGCCGCGAGATTGGCAAGCTGATCCACCGCCAGCGTGATGAAGTCCATGAACATGATCTCGACCACGGGACGGAGTCCGGCGGCGGCCGCGCCGATGGCGGTGCCGATCAGCGCCTGTTCGGAGATGGGTGTGTCGCGAACACGGCCGGGGCCGAATTCGGCAAGCAACCCCTGAGTCACGCCGAACGCGCCGCCATAGGCACCGATGTCCTCGCCCATCAAAAAGACGGCGGGATCGCGCCGCATCTCGGCGGCCAGGGTTTCACGAATGGCAAGGGTGAATGTTTTCATAAAGGTGCAGGGTGAACACGGCGTCAGTCCGGCGCGAAGACGCCCTCGGTGACGGTGGCGGGATCGGGGTCGGGACTCGCTTCGGCGAAGCGGATGGCGGCGGCGATGACCTGTTCGGCGCGTGTGCGGCAGACGACGAATCGCGCCGGGGCGGAGCCAGGCGCCGCGAGCATCTGCGCCTCCAGGCGACGGATCGGTTCGCGCTGCCAGGCGTCGGCCTCCTCGGCCGTGGAGCGGTAAATGCGGGGGTCGCCTTTGGAATGCCCCGAGAGGCGGTAGGTCTCGCATTCGACCAGCGAAGGCCCCGAGCCGGCGCGGGCGCGCGTCAGGGCGGTTTCAACGGCCGCGCGGACAGCGGCCACGACGTTGCCGTCGACGGCGCAACCGGGGATGCCGTAGGCGGCACCCCGTTCGGCTAGACGGGTATTGGCGAGGCCTGCAGCAACAGGCGTGGACATGGCGTAGCGGTTGTTTTCGCAGACCACGACGAGCGGAAGGCACCAGAGCGCGGCCAGATTGAGCGATTCGTGAAACAGCCCCTCATTGGCGGCGCCATCGCCGATGATGCAGACCACGACGCGGCCGGTGCGGCGCTGCTGGGCTTCGAGCGCGAGGCCGCAGGCGAAGGCCATGCTGCCGGCGGTGATGCCGTTCGCGCCGTAAAAGCCGAGCGCGGTGTCGGCCATCATCTGGCTCCCGCCGCGACCGCGCGAATAGCCGGTCGCCTTGCCGAACATTTCGGCCATCATCCGTCCGGGATCGGCGCCGACGGCGAGGAAATGACCATGGCCGCGGTGCGTGCTGGTGAGCGCATCCCCCGGTTTCAAGGCAGCGGCGATGCCCACCGCGACCGCCTCCTGACCGATGCAGACATGGGCCGTGCCCATGATGCGCCCCTCGGAAAACAACCGTTCCACGGCCTCTTCAAAGCAGCGGATCAATACCATTCGTTCATAACACACCCAATCATCCATAGAAATTCTCCGTAGGTGCGATACAGTGTAGCGACTTTTATGCCAACGTGCCAGCGGTCTGTTTTTTTTCCGTGAGAGGAAGTGCTTGCAATGAACCGCAGAATGGTTGATACTGTCGCCTCACTTTAGCCCCGAAAGCGGATTTCAAGGAGGATGCAATGGGAACAGGTCGCACACTTAATAAGAAGCCCCGCACGCGCCCCGTGAAGAGCGAAGGCGAGCGTCGGCGTCGTCAGAAGGTTCAGAAGAAACGCCTGATCGGATTGGGCGTCGCAGTTGCCGATGCGCAGAAACTGGCGCCGGAGACGGTTCGCATCATGCTGAAGCGGCCGGCCAAGGTCAAGCTAGCTGTTGCGCGCAAGGCGGCCAAGGCCGCGGCCGCAACCGTGTGAGGCAGGGACGGGGTGCGGGTAGAGCGAAGCCGCCGGAACGCATCGCGCGTTCGGGCGGCGTTTTATTTTATTGGAGAGACGGTATGATCACGGATCCTGCATGGTGTCGGTGCGAAGCGGTGCTGGCGGAGTGGCTGGGGCGGGCGTTCGCCGCTGCATTCGGGGCGGAGGCCGCAGGCCTGACGATCCGTGTGCAGCCGACGGTCGACGCCCAATTCGGCGATTTTCAGTGCAACGACGCGATGCCGCTGGCCAAACGGATCAAGCAGGCGCCGCGCGTGATCGCCGAGGCGGTCATCCGGGCGCTGCCTTTTCCTGATTGCATCGAGAAGGCCGATGTGGCCGGTCCTGGTTTCATCAATCTCACCGTCCATCCCGCTTGGCTGGCCAGCGAGGTGACGACCCTTCTGGCCGCGCCGCGCTGCGGCCTCCCGTCCGTCGGCACGGGCCAGACGATCATCCTCGACTACTCCAGCCCCAATGTCGCCAAGCCGATGCACATCGGCCACATCCGTTCCACGGTGATCGGCAATGCGCTGGATCGGATGTTTCGCGCGCTGGGCTACACCGTCATCGCCGACAACCATCTGGGCGACTGGGGGACGCAGTTCGGCATCCTCATCATGGGTTACCGCACGTTCCTGGATCCCGTCCGCCTGGAGCAGTCGCCGATCGAAGAGCTGGAGCGGGTCTATGTCGCCAGCTATAATCGGACCAAAGAGGATCCCGCCTGGATCGACACCTGTCGTGCCGAACTGGTGAAGTTGCAGCAGGGCGATGCGGCAAATCTCGAAATCTGGAAGCGATTCATCAGTCTCAGCATGAGCGAGTTCGAACGGATCTACGCCCGTCTGGGCGTCTCCTTCGACCTGTGCCGCGGCGAGAGCTACTACAACGACCGTCTGGGCGAGACCGTCGCGTTGCTGCACACCCGGGGCTTGTCCTGCGAGAGCGAGGGCGCGGTGGTCGTCCGGTTGGAGGACGAGGGGATGCCCGTCTGCATCGTGCGCAAGAGCGACGGGGGCTTCAACTACGCGACGACCGACATCGCCACCGTGCGCAGCCGCGTGGAGGAGTTTGCCCCCAGCCGCATCATCTATGTCACCGACGAACGACAGCAGTTGCACTTCCGGCAGTTTTTCGCCGTCTGCCGCAAACTCGGCGTCACGACCGATCTGGAGCACGTCTGGTTCGGCCTGATGCGGCTGCCCGAGGGGACTTTCTCGACGCGACAAGGCAACGTGATCCGGCTCGACGCCCTGCTGGACGAGGCCGAGCGCCGCGCCCGTGCGATCATTGACGCCTCAGAATCGGCTATGTCCGAGGCGGAGAAGCGCGAGCTGGCGGCGGTGATCGGCATTGGCGCCGTCAAATACGCCGACCTGAGCCACGATCCCCAGAACATGATCGTCTTCACCTGGGAGAAGGCGCTGGCGCTGGAGGGGAACTCGGGGCCGTACCTGCAATACGCCTACGCGCGCATTTGCAGCCTGCTCGACAAATATGCCGACCAGGTTCCCGGTCGCGAGCCGCGTGCCAACGCCCTGATTCTGGGCGACGCCATCGAAAAAGCGCTGGCGCTGCAACTGATGCAATTTCCGTCCGCAGTCGTTCGCGCTGCCAACGCCTGCAAGCCGAGCATTCTGGCCGACTACCTGTTTGCCCTGTCGCAGACCTACAGCAGTTTCTATCAGCGCTCGCCCGTGCTCAAGGCCGGGGCGGCGGTGCGCGACAGCCGCGTATGCCTCTGCGCCCGCGTGGCCGACGTGCTGCGCGAAGGGCTGGGGTTGCTCGGCATTGGCACTCCGCGCCGGATTTGAAGCGGGGGCAATTCCGGGTTTATGGATGTTTGTGTCTTTGACGATTGTGAAGGGGCCTACATGTACGCTCTAAAAGGGCGAGGCTCTTGCAAAACCCCCTCTGGGGTGTTTGCAAGAGAGAAGTCAGAATACAGAATACAGGAGTCAGAATAACAGAACACGTTGCCCGTGAGAGGGTTCCAATTCTGAATTCTGAATTCTGGCTT
>JBIJDW010000101.1:0-9152 GCA_044343885.1 Kiritimatiellia bacterium | reverse complement strand
GCCGCCTTTCGCAACCAGCACATCGGCTTTGTCTTTCAGCAATTTCACCTCATCCCGTATCTCACGGTTCTGGAGAACGTCATGGCGCCAGCGTTGGCGACCGGATCTTCAGCGCCTGCCGATCCGGGCGAGCTGATCGCGCGTTTCAATCTTCAACACCGGGCGGGGCATCTCCCGTCGGAGTTGAGCACGGGTGAGCGGCAGCGGGTGGCGCTGGCCCGCTCGCTTTTCAACAGCCCGGACATCATCCTGGCGGATGAACCCACGGGCAGTCTGGATGAGGAGAACGGCCGGATCGTAATCGAGCATCTCAAGGCGATGGCGGGCGAGGGTCGGGCAGTGCTGGTTGTGACGCACGATGCCCGGTTGCGTCTGCAAGCCACCCGCTTGCTCACGTTGGTCCAGGGCCAACTGTCGGATGAAATCGCGCCGGGGCGAACGGACAAGCCGCGGCGTTCGGACTGATCCCGATGTTTGACGCCGAGGATACGGGCACCAATGCCGGACGAAGCCATTTCCGATGAAGTCTTGATGAGGCGCTTTCAGGAAGCGTTCGATGAAAAGGCGTTTGACGAGCTTCTGTCGCGGTACCACCGTCCGGCAATCTTTCTGGCACGGAATCTGTCCGCAAACCCTTCGTTGGCCGAAGATGCCGTGCAGGAGGCGTTCGTCCGTATTGTCAGGGCGAGAGCGCGGTTCGACTGCCGGCAATCGTTTGCCTCCTGGTTCTACACCATTCTGAGGCACGTATGCAGCGATGGTCGCCGCAAGGAGGTACGCCGGGCGGAGCAGCTTCAGGAACTGGCGCAGCAGGAATGTTCTGTCCACCATCCGCCCGACGCCGGGGACGATATGACGGCGCTTCTGCAATCGCTGTCTCCCGCGGACCGCGACACGCTCATCTATCGGTTCGTCCATGGCATGACATTCGGGGAAATTGCGAAGCAGACGGGGGTTTCCGTCGAGGCTGCCAAGAAACGAGCCCAGCGCGCGTTGAAACAACTGCGTACCCGCGCGATCCACGAAATCCGTAGCTAAAACGGTCACAGGGGACAGTGATTTCGTGCCTGTATTACGACCCCGATACCGATACCGACCCCGACCCCGAGTGATTCCTTTCAGTCATAATGAGAACTGCTTGCATTCCCCTTGTCCCTATTTACCGCCGTCAAACGTATAGCTCTATGAAGGTCGGAGTCACAAGATGAACTGCGCAGAAGTCATGGAAAACCTAGAGCTGAGCGCCTTGGGCGCCTTGTCTGAAGACGAGGCCGCCGCGGTCAAGACGCATGTGGAGTCCTGTGCGGCCTGCCGCCAGGAAGCGGATCGGCTTCGGGGGCAAATCGAGCAGTTTCGCAAATCCCTGAGAACCGACGCGGCTGAAGACCCCTCCGTGCAGCCGCTGCGGCAGCGGCTCCAGCGGGAAATCTGGCGAAGCCGGGCACAAGCGAGGCTGTGGGCGGGAACCCGAACCTTACGCCGGGTGGCCGCCGTGATCGCGCTGGTCGCGGGATTGCTGTACGCCGGGTTCCGGATCGAAAAGGGCGGCGGCAAATGCGCCTGCGAATCCTGGACGCAGTCGGGGATCGCTTCCTTCGTGGCAGGCGATGCGGCTTATCCTCTGGTGGCAGCCCAGCGCCTGTATGCGCTGATGGAGGAACCGGATGGCCCGCATGTGGTGGCGCTGGATCGCCGGTCGGGTTCCCGTTTCTGGAAAACCTCGTTTCCCGTTGCCGGTTCTCCCGGTTCGGATGCGCGGGGCGTCTACGTGTGGAACGTGGGGGCTTCCGGGGAACTCCAACTCACCGCTCTTGACCCGAAGACGGGCAAGACCGTCTGGATTTGGAACGATCACAGTTTGTCGCCGGCCGTCCCGTCCGCCATGGTCGTTTCGGGACAACGTCTGTGCTGGAGCACGGCGACCGGGGTTGTGGCCGTCGATTCCCGCACAGGCCGAACCGCTTGGACACGGACGCTGTCAGTTGAGGCGCTGTTGTCCGTGCCGGCGGCCGACGCGAAACGAGCCTATGTGGCGGCTGGCGAGTCGCTTTACGCGCTCGACCTGGCCGATGGAAAGGTCTGCTGGCAGCAGCTTCGCGAGGGGACCGGTCTCTCCCTCGCGCCACCGTTGGTGCAGAGCGACGGGCCGACGGTCGTGATGGCCGCCGGGACGGGCGACCATGGTGTGCTCCGGAGCTATCGCGCCGACACGGGCGCGCTCCTGTGGCAGAAGGAGGCAACGGAGAGGCCGCGGCACCTGCTGGTGGCCGAGGGGCGGGTGTATCTCCGCGGCAGTCAGATTCAGGCGTTCGACGGGCGGACCGGCGCCTTGGCGTGGTCCATTCCCATGGGAGGGTGTAGCCCGGTCACGGTCGTCAACGACCGCGTCTACGTGGTGGAGGGGCAGGACCGAAAGGGAATCTTCGCCTTCCGTGCCGACACCGGCCAACAGGTGTGGTCCCGTCAGACCATGAGTTCCTGCAGCGGTTTTGTGGTGTCGGGGAAGATGGGGTATCTGAACACGCAGGATGGCGTGCTTTGCGCCGTAAGGATTTTTGAACATAGTGGTTAGGAACAAAAAGGAGGATGACGGAATGAGAGGTAGAGAGATGATCGGAGTGTTGAGTATAGGTCTCTGCATGGCAACTGGTGTGCAGGCGCAGACAAACGAACAGGCGGTGCCGAAAATTGCGGATCAGGACCCGCCCAGCCACTCCAACCGGGTTACGCAACTGGGTGAATTGCTGGTTGAGGCGCCTCGTGTGAATCGCGACTTGATCCAAACGCCAATGGTTGAATCCGCCTCCCTCGACATTGCCACCTCCGTCGTGGAAGAGGAGACCATCCGACTGCAGAACGCCGCCACGTTGGTGGAGGCGATGGACTACTCCACCGGCATCTTCACGGAACAGCGCGGCCGCAAAGAGAAGACGCTCACTTCCTTCCGTGGTCAGATCTACCCATACCCGGATTTTGCCCTGAACGGAGTCTGGCAGCGCTCATTCTGGGAAGTGCCGTCGTTCCTTCCTGCTGCAGCCATCGGGCGGATTGAAGTGCTGCGCTCCGGCGGCGCCATCCTCGTGGGTCCCAATTCCGGTCTGGTCGGCGCCATCAACATTGTGCCGCGTCGATTCCAGGAAGACACCACGCTGTTCAATGTCGAAGGCGGAAGCTACGGCACGCTCAACTCCTCCGTGATTCACGGTGACCGGCTCGAACATGGCGATTACACGGTCGGCGTGAGCCACCAGTTCACCGAGGGACCGAAAGGCGAGAACGCGGCGCAGCAATTCGACTCGGTTTTCGGCACGACCGGATGGGACCTCTCGGATAATGTGCATGTGGAGTTCATGGGTTATTACATGACCGGGTATCGCGAACTGCGCCGCGTCAACGCACTCGGCAAGCCCCAGTCGCAGAAGACAACCGAATCGTTTGATCCCTGCACCGCCTATGGGGGAATCCTGCGCACGCTGGTCAAGCACGACGAGGATTCCAGTACGGAGTTCGACCTAGGCTATGCCTACCGCGGGGCGGACTTCAATGCGCGCACGCCAAACCCGGCGCTCACCGTGTACAAAAACACCCAGAACACCGAAACCGACTGGGAATACAACGCGGGTATTCTGCACGCGCACAAACTGACCGACGATAACACGCTGCGTGTCGGCGTGCAGTACAATCACTGGGAATGCCCGGATGGCAAGCGCAGCTTTGTGGGCAAGCGCATGGATATCCACACCCTGTCGGGCGTTCTTGTGGACGAGCAGCAGTGGGACCGCCTGACCGTGGACGCCGGAGTGCGCGTGACGCGAAACTACTACAACGACTACACCGACCAGAACTTCAACATCGCAGGCGATTCGATGTCCAGCCGTCAGATCGAGAACGAGTGGGGCGTACCGACGGTGATCGGAACGCTCGGCGCCACGTATCAGCTCACGAAGCCCGTGTCGCTTTATGCCCACGCGGCAGCGGGAGCGGTAGACGCCCCTCCCGGCGCCGTCTCGATGGGCACCAACAGCGTGGAACGGGAGACGCGCTTGATTCTCGACGCCGGCATCGCCATCCAGGACCGCGCTTTCGGAAGCGCGAAGATGGGTGGGTTCGCCGTGTTCCGCCAGAACGCCATGCTGCTGATCACCAATAAGATCAAAGACGACGGCGAGACGTTCAACATCTACGAGAACGCCGAAGTCCGCCAGTACGGACTCGAATCGGAATACCAGTCCATCCAGTTCCTCAACCGGTTCAAGGTCTTCGGCAACGCCACGCTCATGGCGTCCGAGAAGTTCGTGGACGGTGAGTGGACCAACTATCGTGAGATCCCGAACATCGTGGCTGCCGCCGGCGTGAATGCGGTGTTCGGACGGCTCGACGTGAATGTGTTCGGGAAATATGTCTCGAAATATGAGAACAATCGTTTTGCCGCCTTCGGGAAGTATCACGACCTGGGCGATTACGTGAACCTGAACGTAACAGCCGGCATGACCTTTGGGCGCGAACACCCGATGCGTGTGTATGTCGCCCTCAAGAACGTGCTCAACGACAAGTACTCGACCGTGGTTGGATATCCGGACTACGGGTTCCAGGCTTTTATCGGCCTGGAGTATAAGATGTGAGTTCGAAAACGCAACCGACCAGCACAAGTGGGTGACAGTGAACGCTGGCGAGACGGCGACGGCGTCGGACAAAGGTATGGAAGTGCGGCCAACTGCGCCGGAAGAGGCGAAGCCGTAGGTTGCAGTTGGAAATGGAAGTGCGTAGATGAGTACGGTTGACGACTACGGCGACGACTACGGACGACGAGGCGGACTCAGGAAAGGCCTGTCCCGAATGGCGCTAAGATAAGCCTTTCCATCCTCTTTGTCGCGAGCTTTGTCGAATCGCAACCAGTTCGCCATAGAGGGTTCGACAAAGCTCGCGACAAAGGTCCGTTTATCAGAACCGCTTCACTTAGCGCCATTCAGGCCCGTCCCTTGTTGGGCACTTGTTGGGCATCCCCCTGACGACTCGCGTTTCGGGGGGTGCAAGCGCCTTCTGGGTTACCCGATCTTGTGGGACTGGGGAGGGACGGCGCTAGGAACTCCGCCGGTTGGCAGGTCCTTGACCACGCTCACCGCCGTTTTGATGAACCCCGCGACGTTGGCCAGATCGGTCGGAATGATCATCGTGTTGCCGGTCTTGGCCATGCGGCCGAATTCGATGATGTACTGTTCGGCCAAGCGCAGATTGACGGCGTAGGTGCCGCCGGGTTCCATAGTGGCATTGGCGATCTCACGGATTCCGGTAGCGGTTGCGATGGCCACCAGTTCAATTTCCTGTGCGCGTCCCTGGGCTTCGTTGATCCGCTTCTGCTTTTCGCCCTCCGAGCGAGCAATGGCTTCCTGCTTGTCGCCGTCGGCCCGGTTGATCTTGGCCTGGCGGTCGCCCTCGGATTCCGCGATCAAGGCGCGCTTTTCACGTTCCGCGCGCATCTGCTTCTCCATCGCGTCCCGGATGGTCTGGGGCGGCGAGATGTTTTTGATCTCGTAGCGGGCCACCTTGATGCCCCACGGCTCGGAAGCCTTGTCGACGGCATCGACGATGGCGCCGTTGATGCGCTCCCGCTCCTCGAAAGTGCGGTCGAGTTCCAGTTTGCCGACCACGCTGCGCATCGTGGTCTGCGCAATCTGCACGGTGGCGAACATGTAATTGCTGATGCCGTACGACGCGCGCACCGGATCAAGCACCATCACATAGAGGATGCCGTCCACCTCGACCGTGATGTTGTCGCGGGTGATGCACTGCTGCGGGGGAACATCGAGCGCCTGCTCCTTGAGGGTATGCTTGTAGGAAACCTTGTCCACGACCGGCAGGAGAAAATGCAGGCCCGCCTCGAGGGTGCAATGGTATTTTCCGAAGCGCTCGACAATAAACGCGCTCTTCTGCGGAACAATTCGAATGCATTTCATCATCGTGTAAACAACGCCGAACACAATGACCCAGACGACCCATTTTTCCATGATGACTCCTCATTTACCGACGGCCGAATCACACGCGTTCAACCGTCAACGTGATGCTGTCCTGCTTCACGATCCGCACCTGGACGCCGGGTTCGAGCGTTTCGCTGGAAACCGCCTGCCAGTTCGTACCGTGAAATTCCACTTTGCCCGGCTGGCCGGGCTGAAGCCGGACGACCACGACAGCGGTGCGCCCGGCAATGTCGTTTCTCAATTCATCCTGCACCTGGGAGCGTTTGCCGGTAAAGACCTTGCGAACCCATCTGCGGAGCGTCAACAGGAATACCACCGAGAAGACCGCGAAGAGCAACCAGGCGGCCTCATTCGACAGAGAGGGAATCAGCAATGTCAGCAGAGCCACCACGAGGGCCGAAAGGCCAAAAAAGACCACCACCAGTCCGGGCACCGTGACCTCGGTGATGATCAGGGCCACGCCGAGAACCAGCCAGTAGGTGGGAGTCATGCCGATCATACTGAACGCTCCATGAATGTTGTCGCCGGGCGTGATAAACCATCGTATTCCGGGCGACACCGGCCCGCACCGGCAGAAAACAGACTCGAAATCGTAGTCATCGGCGATGTCATGGCGATAGCATGCCAGAAGCGGGAATCAACGTCAAGCACTTCGGCGTCGCCCATTACTTCAGAAAAAGCAGGGCGACGCCGGCAAAAGCCAAAAGGGATCCGGCAACGGCATGAAAGCCGATACGCTCCTTGTATATCAGCCGCATGAATGGAATGATCATCACCGGCGAGAGCGCGAGGAACGTCTGGGCTAGGCCGGTTGGAATATGGCTGATCGCCACCATCAGCATCGCCACTCCAACCACCGGCCCGACGATGGCACCGAGCACAATAGTTCCCAGTGCGCGGCGATCCCCGGCCGCCTTGACAAGCATCGGGTAGCGGCCCATGACAGACAGCAGGACTAGGAAGCTGGCTAGGCCGGCCAGCAGCCTGATTTCTGTGGCGCCAACGGCTGAGATCTCTTCCTTCAACCCCATCTTCGCGATCACCATGGCAATCGCCTGTGACGCCGCAGCCAGCAGGGCCATCAGCCCCCCGCGCATCGTGAACACGTAGCGGCGGCTGGACTCCCCTTGCACCGCTGGCGACTCCAGCACGACCCAGGCAACCCCGGCCATCGTCATGGCCATGCCCAGCCAGTTGAGACGGGTCAGGTGCTCATGCAGGAGGAACCGGCCGATCAGCGCCGTCATCGGCGGCGCCAGAGAGAGGATCAGCATTCCGAGCCGGGGACCAATCAGGAGGAAGGAACGGAATAGCAACAGGTCGCACACGAAAAACCCCATTACGCCGGAGATCGAAAGGTAGAGCCAGGTATTGGCCGATGCGGAGAACGGCACCAGCGCGCCCTCCGTAACCCACAGGTAGGCCATCAGCATGGGCAGGGCAACAATCAGGCGTATCACGTTGACCGCCAGCGACCCGATGCGCTCTCCCGCCGCCGTCCAGCACAGCGAGCTTAGCATCCAGAGAAAAGCGGTTGCAATCGCCGCAGTCTCTCCAATATACATACTGCCCATTCCCATAGGTTTTGAAGACTCCTTCGGAGATCGTGATGGATTGAGAACCCCCTGTCACTGCAAACGGGATAACGTGGTTGGCGCGGAAGTCGCCACGCCCAGATCGCTGGGAGCGCGGCCAAGCCGATCGAGAAGCTGGATGACGGCGCGTGTCTGGTCGGCGATGCTTTCGGTGGCATGCGCGCGCCCCTCATAGATGGCGTAATCGGCACGATAGCGAAGCGGGGTGATGTTGAGCATGACCGAGCTGGCGCCTGCCATCAATCCCCGTTCGCGGGCTTGAGGGGAGAGCGTTTCAAACGCCGTTGTGACCAGGATCTTCGCTTGCGGGGGCGCGGCGAGCCGGGCGGCGGCCAGCGCCCGCAGCATCTGGGACTCGGAAACCGGCGTCAGGTCGTGGCGGCGATGACTGGCCAGCACGGGTCCGAAACTAAACATCTCCGCATTCAGTTCGCCCGCCAGCAGAATATCGTCGGCCAGCGAATCCACGGTCTGGCCGGGAAGTCCGATCAGCCCGCCGGTCACCGTCAGCCAGCCGGTCTTCAAGGCATGACGCAGATGGCTGAGCCGGGCTTCCAGTGAATCCCCGGGATGCAAGGCCGCGTACAGCGCGGCATCCGAAGTCTCGAAGCGCATCAGCAACGCGCGGGCACCGGCGGCATACAGCAGATCCAGTCCGTCGAGGCCCACCTCGCCGAAACTGACGCAGATGAAGACGCCGTGACGGCGCTTGATCTCCGCCACGATCTCGGCCAGAAAAGCGGGCGTGAAGGCGGGATCTTCGCCCGACTGGAGCACCAGCGATTTGAAGCCAAACCCCTCAATGCCCTCGCGCGCCGCTTCGAGAATCTCATCTCGCGTCATCCGGTAGCGTCGGGTCAGCGAGGAACGGGACGCCAGCCCGCAGTACAGGCAGTCGCAGGCGCAGTAGTTCGACAGCTCGAGAATGCCGTGTACGCAGCAGGAGTTGCGGTGATGGAGATGCCGGACCGCATTGGCCGTGCGATAGAGCCGCTCCAGACGTTCCGGCTCCTCAAGGGTCAACAGAAACCGGAGATCCTCGCGGGAAATGGTCAGACCGGCGCCGGCCTTGTCGAGAATATCCTGAAGCGGACGATCCCGCGGTTCCGGATCGGGACGCGCCGACAGGGCCGAGTCGCGTTCCTGCAGCACCCGAAACAGGTCGTTCCAGGTTTCGAGCATGTCCCGTGCAAAATCGGGAGCGACCTTCTCAATGATATAGCCGCCCTGCGCGTACACATAGTCGCCGGGCTGCACCTGGGGGAGTTCGCAGAGCGCCTGACGGCTCTCTCCGAAATAGTTCACGACAACCTGTCGCCCGTGAATCGCCGTCACCACCCCTGGAATCGCATAACACATTAGAGCACTTCCACATCCAGCACCCGCAGGCCGGAACGATGGCCGCAGGGGCGGCCGGGCTTGGCGCATTGGGGACAGGTAAAAACGCCGGGCTGACGTTCAAATTCCGCCTGACAGGCCGGACAGAAGAGACGTGGCGGCACATGCCGAAACGCAATCACCGCGCCGGCCAAAGTCGGCTCTTCCGCCAGATGTGACTCCAGATGCATGCTCACCGAGAGTT
>JBIJDW010000427.1:0-2772 GCA_044343885.1 Kiritimatiellia bacterium | reverse complement strand
GTCGCCAAAACGTATTCCGCCGACGGCAAGGCGGCAAACGGCGGCGACTGGGGCGTGATCAATCCCGTCGAGACCTTTCGTCCTGAGCTGGCCGATGCCCTCTCCGGTCTGAGCGTAGGCGGGCACTCGCCGTTGCTGCTGCTTGAAGACCACGGTTATATCCTCCGCAAAAACAGCGATGTGGCGCCCAAAACGCTGACGTTGGAGCAGGCGTGGCCGCGGGTCGAGGGGCGGCTCAAGATGATTGAGGCCGAGAAGAAATACACCGAGTGGGTCAACCGCCTGCGCAAAAAGGCCTACATCAAGATCTTCGAACTTCCGATCGCGAAGTAACACACGGACGGGCACGGTGAATCTCACAAGCCCCACGCAAGTCAAAGGCTGGTGCATCGAACGGGGGTTCCATCCCAATCGGACCCTCGGCCAGAATTTCTTGATCGACCGCAACGTGCTCGAGGCCATCCTCGACGCCGCCGCCGTCTGCCCAGGCCAGCGCGTGCTGGAGGTGGGACCCGGTTTTGGCGTCCTCACCGAAGCGCTGCTCGACCGCGGCATTCACGTCACGGCGGTCGAAAAAGACCACCGCCTCTGCGACTGGCTCCGGGAATCGCTCGGCGCCCGCCCCGGCTTGACGCTGATCGAGGCGGACATGCTGGAGACCGATCTCGACGCCCTGCTACGCGGCGGCTGCGATGCGTTCGTCTCCAACCTCCCCTATTCGGTCGGCACCCGCATTCTGCTCGACGTGGCCATGCATCCGGATGCGCCGCGGCTGCTGACCGTCCTCGTGCAGACCGAAGTGGCCGAGCGGTTTGCGGCGCCTCCCCGCGGCGAACTGCGCGGCCTGTCGGGCGTCTGGCTGCAGCGGCTCTATGATGTGACGCTCGTGCGAGGTGTCAAGCCGACCTGTTTCTGGCCAAAACCCGAGGTCGGCTCGACCGTAGTCCGCCTCACCCGCCACGACCGATTTCCGCTCTCCGCCGCTGCAGAGAAGCGGTTCGTCATCCTGACCAAACTGGCCTTCATGCATCGTCGCAAGCAGTTGGCATCGGTCCTCCGCCACGCCTATGCGGAGACGGAGGAAGAGGCGGCTGTCTTCACCGCCTGTTTCGCCGCCTGCGGCATCCCGGCCACAGCCCGCGCCGAAGAGCTCACCCTCGCGCAGTGGTGCGCGCTGTCGGAACGGGATCTGGATGTTAGCCAAGAGAAAATTGAGAGCATACGAAAGCGTAACACGAAATGATTGTTCCCGATCAACACGCCGTCCCTGTCGCCCTCGTCACGGGCGGCGCCGTGCGCATCGGACGCGCGCTGGCGCTGGCGTTGGCGGGCGACGGTCTGGATGTCGTGATCCACTGCCGGAACAACCGCGTGGCGGCCGAGGAGACGGCGCAACAGATTCGCGATCTGGGCAGGCGGGCGTGGACGGTCAGCGGCGTGCTCGAAGGCGCCGACGCGGCAGGGGCTGTCTTTCGAGAGGCCCTCGAACAGGCGGGCCGGATCGACGTGCTGCTGAATAACGCCGCCCTTTTCTCGCAGGGCACGCTCACCGAAACCACGGCGGCGGCCTTTGAAGCCGCCTGGCAGATCAACGCCCTCGCGCCGATCCTTCTGACGCAGGCCTTCGCCGCGCACATCCGGGGCCGCGGTCCTGAAACGTCCGGTGTCGTGATCAATCTCCTCGACCAGCGGATTGCCGGCCGCCCGACCGGAAACCTCGCGTACACGCTGAGCAAGCAAGCGCTCGCCGACTTTACACGCCGGGCCGCCGCCGAACTCGCGCCGCAGATCCGGGTCAACGCCATCGCCCCCGGCCCCGTCCTGCCGCCGCCCGTCGGGGCGCCCCGCGAACCGGCCGGGGCGGTTCCACTCGGCCGCCGCCCCACGGAGCAGGATATCGTCGACGCCGCGCTTTATCTGATCCGCGCCCGGGCCGTGACCGGGCAGATCCTGTTTGTTGACGGCGGGCAGCACCTCGCAGGAGGATGAAAGAGTTTGATGAGCATCCACGACACCATCATCATCCGCAATCTCGAAACGGTCTGCATCATCGGCACGTTGCCACGGGAGCGAACCGAGCCGCAGCGCCTGATCATCGGCCTGGAATTGATCTGCGATCTGGCCCGGGCTGGCGTCAGCGACGCGATCGAAGACACCGTGGATTATGCCGCGCTGGCGCGGGAGGCTGTGGAGATTGCCCGCGCGAGTCACTGCCACCTACTCGAACGGCTCGCCGATCTTCTGGCCGCCCATTGCCTGAAGCAACCGGGCGTACGGGCGGTGACCGTGCGGCTCGAAAAGCCCGATGCCCTTCCGGGCGGCGCCGTCGCCGGCGTGTCAATCACCCGCGGCGGAAGCAGACGGGGATGCAGGAAGGTTTGATCGGTCGCCTACTTTCAATATGTCACGTATCGTCTGTAGACGCAAAGTCAGCATTAATCAATGGCGCACACCGACAGCCTGAACGAGACCTGCGACGCGCTACGCGTGCATGAGTCCGAGTTCATGCGCACCCGCGGGGCGACGCCACCCGCGCGGAACGGCAGCAACTACCGGCGCGTATTCGCGTCCGGTACGCTGCCTTGTTCGGTTTCTTTGCCATTGATCCAGATTTCTGACTCGGCCAGGTCAATGTCATCGTTCCATGTCACCCCGTACCCGTTGCTGTCTGCGTGTGCCTGGCGAAACATGACGTCATCTTCCAAAACACTGAACGGTTGGGTACTTAACAGCGGCTTGCAGTCGTACAGTTTGGCTACGCCATTGTCAAAC
>JBIJDW010000426.1:0-2774 GCA_044343885.1 Kiritimatiellia bacterium | reverse complement strand
AGGAGGGTCACGACGCGCGGGCTGCGCCGCAGCTCGACCCGTTCGCCGAAGGCGAGCGGAATGTCGTCTTGTCCGTCGACCGAAACCACCGGCGCGGCGGCGGACTCCCGCGCCAGGCGAATCGCCACCGCCGCCGAGTCGGGCACAATCAGCGGACGGAAGGAGAGGGAGTGCGGACAGATCACCGCGATTTCCAGAGCGGGTGTCGCGGGAAGCAGAATCGGTCCGCCCGTCGCCAGCGCATAGGCGGTGCTTCCCGTGGGCGTGGCCACGACGAGGCCGTCGCAGGCGGTCGTCATCACCGCTTCGCCATCGAGTTCCAGATCGAGCCAGATCAGCCGGCATGCCGCGCCGCGGCTGACCACGACTTCATTGAGGGCATCCGCCAGGTCTTCCCCGTCCCGATCCTCCCGTACAATCCGGCTGGCGATGGTCGCGCGCCGATCGCGGGTGAATGCGTCGTGACGAAGGGCGCGCACCGCCTCGCCGAACTGGGCATCGCCAACACAGGTGAGGTAGCCAAGCGAGCCGATGTTCAGGCCCATGAGCGGCAGATCCTGTCCTTGAAACTGGCGTGCCGCCTCGAGGACCGTGCCATCGCCGCCGAGGACCAGCACGGCTTCGACGGACTTCTGGAAATCCGCGAGCGGGCACAGCGGCACCGCGCCGGCCACGGCGGCTGCCCGGCTGTCGGCCAGCAGTTCAAGTCCGATTGCGGCGGCCTCGGCCGCCACCCGGCGCACCGCCTCGGCGGCATGCGCCTTGCGACCATTGACCATTACACCGACCCGTTTCATGCGTTCGCCTCCCGTTGTGTTTTCCCCGGTGTCCGCCAATAAGCCAGAAACTCCACATTGCCCTCGGGGCCGAGCAGCGGCGAAGGCTCGACCCCCAGCCATTCCAGACCGACGTCGTGTGTTCCGAAGGCGCGAATCGCCGCCACGACCGCCTCGCGCACGGCGGGGTCGCGCACGACGCCTTTGGGCGCCTGGCCCCGCCCGGCCTCGAACTGCGGTTTGATCAGCGAGATCAGTCCGCTGCCCGGCGCCAGCACGGCGGCCAACGGCGGCAGGATCAGCCGCAGCGAGATGAACGAGACATCGGTCACGCCGAACTGCGGCACAAACGGCAGATCCGCCGGCGTGAGATAACGCGCGTTCAACCCCTCGATCACGGTGACCCGCGGGTCCTGCCGCATTCGTCCGTGCAACTGCGCCCGCCCCACGTCGACCGCCACGACCCGCGCCGCGCCATGCTGCAGGAGGCAGTCGGTAAAGCCGCCCGTGGAGGCGCCGACATCCACGCAGTCGAGTCCCGTGACCGTGATCGAAAACGCGGCGAAGGCGCCTTCGAGCTTGTCGCCGCCGCGGCTGACAAAGCGGGGCTGCGCGGTCCGCTCGATCACCACGTCATCGCCGAACGTGTGCCCCGCCTTGGAGGCGACCTGCCCGTTGACCCGCACGGCACCGGCGAGGATCAGCCGCTGCGCCTGTTCACGGCTCTCGGCGAGGCCGCGCGCCACGACGAGGGCGTCGAGTCGGTTCTTCTTCACGCCTTGCATCACGCCCGCCTCACTCCTCGATACCGACCACGTCGCCGTCAAACAGCTCCATCGCCCGCTTGACCGCCGGATCGTCGAAATACTGTTGCCGCCGCGCAGCCGGATTTGGTCCCGGCGCCGCGGACGCGGCTGCGGCAGGCGGTGGTTCAGCGCTTCGGATCGCGTTCAGGCGCTTGATCACGTCCTCCAAGGTGACGGTCGTGCTGGCGCGTGCACAGCGGATCAGGGCGGTCTCGAGCAAGGTGCGCACGTTCAGCGCATGGCGCAGCCGGCCTTCGGTGTCGGCCAGCATCTCGGCCACCCGCAGCACACGCGCCGGATCGGACGCTTCGGCTTGCCGGGCCAGCGTGTGGATCTGCTCCGGCGTGGCGTCGAGGCTCCCCGCATCGCCGCCGACGTGTTGATAGACGAGGAGGTTGCGAAAATGGTCGAGCAGCTCGGCGACGAGCCGGCGCAAATCCTTGCCGGCGCTGTCAAACAGGGCGACCAGCCGGAGAATGTCGGCCAAGCCGCCGGTGAGAATGTGACCGGCGAGCGTTTCCAGCGACTGGCGCGACACGAGGCCGAAGACAGCCAGCACGTCATCCTCCGTGAGCGTGTCGCCCTTGAACGAGATCAATTGGTCCAAGGCCGATTGCGCGTCGCGCATGCCGCCGTCGGCACCGCGGGCCACGGCGAGCAGGGCGTCGTCGGTGATCGTCACCTGCTCATGTTCGCAGATAACGCGCAATCGTTCGACGATCAGCGCGGTGTGGATGCGGCGCAGATCAAACCGCTGGCAGCGCGAGATGATCGTCGGCGGGATCTTGTCACCCTCGGTGGTGGCAAAGATGAACTTGACGTGCGGCGGCGGCTCCTCGAGCGTCTTGAGCAGCGCGTTGAAGGCCGAGGGCGACAGCATGTGGACTTCGTCGATGATAATGATTCGGAAGCGGCCCTTGGCCGGGGCGAACTGCACCTGGTCGCGCAGATCGCGCACCTGGTCGACCCCGTTGTTCGACGCACCGTCGATCTCCAGCACGTCAAACGAATTGCCCGCCGCAATCTCCCGGCACAGGTCGCAGACGCCGCACGGGGTGACGGTGGGCGCGTCCGACGCCAGACAGTTGAGCGCCTTGGCGAAGATGCGCGAGAGGGTGGTTTTGCCGATGCCGCGGGGGCCCACGAACAGATACGCATGGGCCACGCGATTACTCTCGATTGCGTTTTTCAG
>JBIJDW010000425.1:0-2779 GCA_044343885.1 Kiritimatiellia bacterium | reverse complement strand
CCGAGCGCCGCCCGGGCCACGCCCGCGACCCGGCAGGGGAGGTAAGCGCCCGACCAGCCGCAGGCGGCCCCGGAGGCATCAAAGTGCTCGACCAGACAGGTGACCGGCGTGCCCACAAAGGAGCGGGCGAAGCGGCCGCGCTGTTCCACGCCGATGCGAATCAACTCGGCGGCGCGGGCTTTGCGCACACCCGGCGGAACCGGGTTGGGCAGGCGCGCGGCGGGAGTTCCCGGCCGCTCGCTGTAAGGGAAGACGTGGAGGTTGGAGAAGGGGAGGGATTCGACCAGGCGGCGGGTGTGCTCAAACCGGGCGTCGGTCTCGCCGGGAAAGCCGGTGATAATGTCGGTGCCGAGTCCGAGGCCGGGGACGCGGGCCAGGGCGTATTCGGCGGCCGCGCGGTAGTCGGCGGCGGTGATGCGACGCCCCATGGCGCGGAGGATGGCGTCGTCGCCGCTCTGCGCGGGCAGATGCAGGTGACGGCAGAGGACCGGTGTTCCGGCCATCAGATCGGCGAGTTCCCGTTCGACCGTGCCGGGCTCGATCGAGCCGATCCGAATGCGCCCGAGGCCGGGAATCCCGGCCAGGGCGCGCAGCAGGTCGGGCAGACGGCGTTCGGCGTCGGCGTAGCAGGCGGTGTTGCAACCGGCGATCACGATCTCGCGCGCGCCCGCCGCGACGTGGGCTTCGGCCTCGCGGATGCAGGCGTCGAACGGACGGCTCACCGGCCTGCCGCGGGTGCGCGGAACAATGCAATACGTGCAGCAGAAATCGCAGCCGTCCTGAACCTTGAGAAAGGGGCGCCTGTGACGCGGCGCGGCTGGCGGGGCGGGGGAGAGGACATCGGAAGGTCCGCGTTCGGCGAGTACCGCGTGCGTCACGCGCGTGACCAGTTCATCCCGCGCCTCCCGAGGAATGATCAGCGCAACGCCGGCGGCTGCGAGCGACGCGCGGGCGGTCGCTTCAGGGACGCAGCCGGAAAGAACCACGAACGGCCGCAGCGCGCGGCCTGCGAGCCTGCGGCAGAGGCGGAGGCACTTCTGTTCGGCGGTGCGGGTGACGGCGCAGGAGTGGATCACCACGACATCCGCGTCCCGATCCTCCTTAACCACCGTCCACCCCTGCGCAACGAATTCCGCCGCAAATGCATCGGCCTCCGCCTGATTGAGGCGGCAGCCAAAGGTCTGAATGGCGATGCGCATCAGTTCAACGACGCGCCCGAGGAGGCGTTGCCGACCATTAGGGCGTAGCGGCGCAGCCAGCCGGTGATAGCGCGCGGCTTCCAAGCCGGCGCGGCGGCGCGGCGGCGGGCGATCTCGGCGGGGGCAACAAGCGCCTCGAGGGTGTGTCCGGGCAGATCGATGCGGATGCGGTCGCCGTCGGTGAGCAGTCCGATCAGCCCGCCCTCGGCCGCCTCGGGGGAGACATGGCCGATGCAGGCGCCGCGGGTGCCGCCGGAGAAGCGGCCGTCGGTGATCAGAGCCACCGATTCGCCCAGTCCCGCGCCCATGATGTAGGAGGTTGGGGCGAGCATCTCCTGCATGCCCGGCCCGCCGCGCGGCCCCTCGTAGCGGATAACCACTACGTTGCCGGCCTTGACCTTGCCGCCGAGAATGCCCTCGCACGCGGCCTCCTGTGAGTCGAAGCAGACGGCGGTTCCCTCGAATTGGTACATCGAGGGCGCGACACCGGCCTTCTTGACCACCGCGCCCTGCTCGGCGAGGTTGCCGCGGAGGATCGTCAGTCCACCGTCCTGCGAGTAGGCGTTGGCCACCGTGCGGATCACCTGCTCGTCGGAGATGACGGCGGCGGCGATGTTCTCGCCCAGCGTCTTGCCGTTGACCGTCTGACAGGAGGTGTCGAGGAGACCCGGAATGGAGGCGATCCGCTTGAGGATGGCGTGAATGCCGCCCGCCCGGTCCACATCCTCCATGTGATAGGCGCTGGACGGGGCGACCTTGCAGACGTTCGGACACTTCTGAGAGATCGCGTTGATGCGATCGAGATCGTAGGCGATGCCGGCCTCGCGGGCGATGGCGAGGGTGTGCAGCACGGTGTTGGTGCTGCCGCCCATGGCCATGTCGAGAACGAAAGCGTTGTCAAGGGAGGCGCGGGTGACGAGGTCGCGCGGCCGCGGGCCCTCGGCCTTGGCCAGTTCCACCACGCGAAGGGCTGCGCGCCGCCACAGATCCTTGCGGGCGGGGTCTTCGGCGAGGATCGAGCCGTTGCCGGGGAGCGCCAACCCGATCGCCTCGCAGAGGCAGTTCATCGAGTTGGCGGTGAACATGCCGGAGCACGAGCCGCAGCCGGGGCAACTGGCCTTCTCGACACGGGTGAGCTGCTCTTCGGTGATCGTGCCGTTCTTGAGCTGGGCGACCCCCTCGAAAACGGAGATCAGGTCCATAGGCTTGCCGTCGAGCGTGCCCGCGCGCATCGGGCCGCCGCTGGCGAAAATCGTCGGGATGTTGGCGCGGATGGCGCCCAAGATCATGCCGGGGATGATCTTGTCGCAGTTGGGACTGCAGATCATGGCGTCAAAGCAATGCGCCTGGACCATCGATTCCACGGAGTCGGCGATCAGCTCGCGGCTGGGCAGCGAATACTTCATGCCGGCGTGCCCCATGGCGATGCCGTCGCAAATGCCGATGGTGTTGAATTCGAAGGGGACACCGCCCGCCTCGCGGATGCACGTCTTGATCCACTCGCCGACCTTGTTCAGGTGAACGTGGCCGGGGATGATCTCGACGAACGAGTTGCAGACCGCGATAAAGGGTTTGGAAAA
>JBIJDW010000100.1:0-9195 GCA_044343885.1 Kiritimatiellia bacterium | reverse complement strand
CATGTCGGCCATCATACCTGAAACATTCCGCCTTCCACAACATACTTGCAGCCGATGGCGGGTACAGGAGGTCGTGGTTGAAATATTTTTCGATTTCTGGCTCTCTGCGCCGTTGCGAGGGGTCTGCCTGTGTGGCGAAGCCGGGAAAAGCGGTGTCGCGCACGACACCGCTTTGAGGAGGCTGCAATCCGAAAAATCAGAAAAAATCGCTTGCACAACACATATCCTGTGATATTATCCAATCATGTTTGATTCACTAGTTCGATATTTTCCAATGGAGGTTCCGTGAAAAGGTCTGCCGAAAATGAACTGATCTCGTGGAAAACAAGAATTGGCAGGAAACCGCTGGTGATACGCGGTGCCCGGCAAGTTGGAAAAACCTACCTTGTGGAATCATTTGGCAGGAGTTGTTTTGAATCTGTTCTGACGGTGAATCTGGAAAAGAAAGATGATCTGCACGCGCTATTCAACCGCATGGACGCCAAGCATATCGTCCAGGAATTGAGCCTGTATTATAACCAGCCCATTGTGCCGGACAAGACGCTCTTGTTCCTGGATGAAATCCAGGCCTGTCCCAAGGCGATCAGCGCGCTTCGGTATTTCCATGAAGAACTTCCGGGGTTGCATGTCATCGCGGCGGGTTCCCTTCTGGAGTTCGCCCTTCGGGAGTTCAAGCATTCCATGCCGGTGGGGCGAATCGAGTACTTGCATCTGAATCCCCTCACATTCCAGGAGTTCTTGTCTGCTCTGGGCGAAAACGCGCTGGCCGAGCACCTGTTACAGTACGAGATCGGCGCTGAATTCGGGGAAGCCGTGCATGCCCGGTTACGCGAGCTTCTCCGGACATACTTCTTCGTCGGCGGTATGCCGGCCGTGGTTGCGGCGTATGCGGAACGCCATGACCTGCTTGAAGCCCAACGCATCCTGGCCTCCATCGTCACGACGTTGCAGGACGATTTCGCCAAGTACGGCACGCGCGTCCAACAGCGGAATATGCGCCAGGTGCTGCGCTATACTGCGCGGAACATCGGCCAGAAGGTGCGCTACGTGAACATCAGCCGCGAAGCACGGGCGGAAGCGTTGCGCACGGCGCTGGAGCTGCTCGAACTCAGCCGGATCATGACACTCGTGCGACACAGTTCGGCGAATGGCGTTCCGCTTGGCGCCGAGGCGTCAGAGAGCCACTTCAAGCCACTGCTGCTGGATATTGGCCTCTGCAACAACTTGTGCGGCCTGCATCTGCCGGATGCGGCGGACCTGCTTGGTGCGCAAGAGGGCCGACTCGCCGAGCAGTTTGTCGGACAGGAGCTTCACGCCTTGGCCCCGACCTTTCAGGAGCACCCTCTATTCTATTGGCACCGCGAAGCGAAGAATGCCAATGCGGAGGTGGACTATCTGTATGCGCACGAAAGCCATGTCATCCCCGTGGAGGTCAAGGCCGGCACTTCTGGAAGTCTGAAGTCCATTCAGCGGTTTCTTGCCGAAAAGAAGCGGGCGTTTGCCCTGCGTTTCAATATGGACCGCCCCTCATTGGGTTCATTTTCGATGGACATCGGCGACAAGACCGGCGTGAAAGATATCTCCTTCACGCTCCTATCCCTGCCGCTCTACCTGGCCAGCCAGACAGACCGGTTGCTGCGCAAACAGCTCTAGAACGAGCGCAAATAAAGCACGTTGGAAAACGGCGCTTCCGGGTTTGTGGGGCGAAATGGCATGGATAGGAGCAGCAGGACTTCGTCCCACACTTCGTCCCACACTTTGTCGTTTACGCTTCGTCGCACATTTTGTCGGCTCTTCCCGTTCGGAGGCTTGAGCATGGCCCCGATTACCCTTCAATGAAAAATCCCCCACAAACCCAGAAGCGCCTAAAATGTGAATCCAATGTCACATTTGTATTGATAAATATGACCTGTGTGTTATATTTATCGCATTCAAACCAATCGGAGGAGAGCCATGTCTGACCAGCGAAAAAGATATCTTGAAACCGCGATCCATGAGGATCTGGCCCAGAAGATGGTGTTTCTTGCCGGACCCAGGCAAATTGGCAAGACCACGCTAGCCAAGATGATTGGCGGCAGGTACCGGCAACCCGTGTATCTCAACTGGGACAACCGGGTGCATCGCAAGGCCATTCTTCAACAACAATGGCTGCCGGAAGCCGATCTGCTAATCCTCGACGAGTTGCATAAGCATGCTCGATGGAAGAACCTCATCAAAGGCATCTGGGACACCCGGCAACATCAGGAACACATTCTGGTAACCGGCAGTTCGCGCCTGGACATCTTCCGCAAAGGCGGCGATTCCCTTCTCGGCCGCTACCACCACTATCGCCTGCACCCGTTTTCGTTGACCGAAATGACTTCCACCCGACTTCCGGTCCCAACGGACAAACCACCTACTCTGGAATTTGCGGATGCCGGGCGCGAAGCCACGGATCTGCTTTTCCGGTTCGGCGGTTTTCCGGAACCGCTGTTCGCGGCCAGCGAACGCGTTCTGCGCCGTTGGCACAGAGAAAGGTTCGAGCGTGTGCTGCGGGAAGACATCCGGGAAACGGAAAACGTGCGGTCGCTGTCCCTTGTGGAACAATTGGGCAGCATGCTCCCGGAACGGGTCGCCGCTCCGCTCTCCCTTCGCTCACTATCCGAGGATCTGGAAGTCAGTCCCAAGGCCGTGGCCGCCTGGATGGAACTTCTGGCCCGCAATTACTACGTCTTTCGCGTTCCACCCTGGCATCGCCGGCTGGCGCGCGCACTCAAGAAGGAATCCAAGTACTATCTTTGGGATTGGTCGGAGACGCCCACCGAAGGCGCCCGTTTCGAGAACATGGTGGCCAGTCACCTGCTCAAGTGGTGCCACTTTCAGCAGGACGTCTCCGGCTTCGACGTCGAACTCTACTATGTTCGAGACCTCGAAAAGAGGGAAGTTGACTTCCTGATTGTCTGGGAGAAACAGCCCTGGCTGCTCGTGGAGTGCAAGCTGGGCGGCAACTACCAGTTCGGTCACCTGAACTACTTCGGCGAGCGGCTGGGAATCACAGCTCATCGCTACATGGTCAGCCTCACCGGAACCGATGACTATGTGGACAAAGCCACCGGCATCCGGGTCATCCCCGCCGCCCGCTTCCTGACTGCGTTTGTGTGAGGCGTCGACATTTCCACAACGCCTACTTCTCCACCTGCCCCGCAGCCGCCCCGCCCTTATTCAGTTGTTCAAGGATTTTCGGCCGCAACAATCTGGCTGTTCCAGCATGAGCACTGCCCGGATACTCAGAAATCAACTGATCGCATCTTTCGAGCGACTTGGCGTAATCACCGGTTTTATAGGAGAGCATCACCCACTTCAGCAACATTCCGTCAAGGAAATCCGCCCGTTGAAACTTCGTCAAACGTGTGCGGAACAGTGTCTTTTCGGGAGTTCCCAGACTGCGCACATCAAACCAAAGCGCGTTGTTGTCCAGGGTCAATGGCAGGTTGTCCTGCTTGATCCGCAGCTTCCGCAGTTCACCCGGACGCAATTCCACCAGCCCGTTCGTAAGCTCCGATGACTGATAGCTCGAATAGACCGTCCCGGTTGCGCTCTCCACTTGGAACCCGATCCTCACCGTCTCCGGACGGGTACTGTGATTCTTAACCGTCATCTGAACGTCAACCTGGCCGTCCGCAATCGGCCCCAGATCGTTGAGCTGAAAGGCCGGCGACTGCGAGTCGAGGATCAGTTTGGTCTTCGTCATATTCCCAGCATGACCATCAAAAGCGCTGAAGTTATCGCCGATCTTGCAGGCAAACCAGACCCGGTAGGCTGTGCCGTCCGGGGGCGGGATGGCCACCAAGGGGCGTCCTTCCGCGTCGTTGGCGTCGTACTTGCCGTAGCGCAGCGACTTCAAGGGAATGGCATATTCGACCACCCAGCGCTTTCCGTCGGCCTTTGATCGAATCGTTGCGCCGGAGTCCCAGCGGAGATCCTGACCGCCGAGAATACTGTAGTACCAGTCCGCAACCGTGCCGATGGGATTAACGTCCAAGCGAAACATCCCGCGCTGGTAGCCGCTGCTCAAGTCTTCTACGGGGCGGATCTCGATCTCCATGTGATCGTCGGAGAGTATGCCGTATTTCGGATGCGAAAGCACATCGGGATAGATGCCTTGAGCCTTGAGCGGGCCTTCCGGATAGATCGGCGTAGTGAAGCAGAAGTAAAGATTGTTGGTGTCATATCCCGCGTAGACCTGAGGCTGTATCTGACGCACGGCCAAGTTCGTGAATGTCCCAACGCGCCCGCCGTCAAAGAAATTTGTGAACGCCCCAACGCGCCCGCCGTCAAAGAACGCCGACAGCGCAGCGGCATCGTCCCATTCGCCCGGGTTCATCACGCCGTCGATTGTCGGCGGAGTCTTCAGGAATGGCACCCGTAATTCCGGGTCTGGCAGGGTCATGGCGGCGCGGAAGCCGGTTGCCTGGCTCCGGAGGTCTGCATTGAAGATATTGGCGCGAGCTGCGGAACGGCAGTACTCCGCGCCGAAACCGTAAAAACTCCCGCCCCGCGGCACGCGGTCCGACCCCGACGCCGCACCAGCCGGGTCCTGCGCGCTCCCCGAATACCTCGCCCACCTGTCCAGGCACCACTCCCACACGTTGCCGTGCATGTCGTACAGACCCCAGGCATTCGCCAGATACGATCCCACCGTCGCCGTGCCGCTGCTCGGCGCGCTATCCGGGCTGAAGTCTCCACAAAGGTAGCGCCCAACCGCTGCCATGCGGGTGTCGCTGTACTTATCCGTAAGGTTGTAACCTGAATTCAAAGCATTCGTGGTTCCTGCGCGGCAGGCGTATTCCCACTGTGCCTCGGTCGGTAGGTCGAAGGTCGTCAGTCCCGTTTTGGCTCGCAGCTTGCCCATGAACGAGGTCGCCCCGACCGCGCCCGACGCCGGCCAGTTCTTACTGAGCGCGCTGTTGCTGTCCGCGTTCTCGCGAACGTCGTAGTAACTGACCTGCTCGACCGGGCGCGTCAGGTAGTAGCTGCTGTTGGTGAAGAAGCTCGGACGGTTGCTCATCACCAGTTCCCACTGACGTTGCGAAACCTCGAACACCCCCATGTAGAACGCCTTTGTGAGCGTGACGGTGTGCTGGGTCTCATAGTCGTTCTCGGGCCTCACATTGCTCCCGCCCGCGTCTCGCCCCAATTCGTTAGTGGGCGACCCCATGATGAACGTCCCAGCCGGGATCTTGCGCATCACCAGCTTGGTGGTCTTGTACTCGTCGGACCACCCGCCTGACGGCACGGCGCTGAGATAACCCACCGGATAGTTGGATGCCGACGGTCCGCCGGACAAATCTACCACCAGGTATTCGCCCGCCAGTTTCGCCTCCTTGCTCGCCGCCTGCGCCACGGCGATCCCCACCGGCACGGCCGTTCCTGTCACGATCACGGCTGCGGCTATTGCCGCCACCATCTTGACTTTTGCTATAAACATGGCCTTCATTGCTCCCTTCGCCAGCATTGCTGCTGTTGTTGTGGCACCCGTGGCCGTGGCGGTTGTCGCCGCGGCTGTCTTCACGACCGCCAATATGGAAGGAAGGAGTGTTTCCGGTACGGCTGCCGAGGCTTCGGAGGTGAGCAGGCCGACGAGGGCCAGGCCGCCCAGCGCGATGCCGCGCTTGGCCAGGCGTTGCCGCAGGCGTTCGATGCCACGGCTGGCCCGCGACGAGAGCGTGCCCACGGCACAACCGACTCGCCGTGCCGCTTCGGCTTCGCTGTGATTTTGCAAATAGCGCAAAACCACCGCCTGACGCAGCACGCCGGTCAGTCCAGCCAGTTCCTCGTCCAGAAAAGGCAGGACCTCTTCATGAGCGGGGCGGTATTCCTCAACGGCAGGCTCCTCGGTCTCGTCCAGCATGGCTTCCTCCTGACGCCTAGCCCGCTTTCGCAGAGCCTCCAGGCAGACGTTCCGCGCCACGCCGTAGAGCCAGCCGGTGAACTCACCCTTGCGGGTCATCAACCGGCTGGCCTTATTGAGCAGCACGAGGAACACGGCCTGGGTGGCGTCTTCCGCCTCCTGATGGTGCCGGAGCATGCGCAGACAGACGCGATAGACCATTTGCTGGTGGCGCGCCACCAACTCAGCAAAGGCGTTTTCATCGCATGCATCCGCATACGCCGCCATCAAATCGCTATCTGTCCGAGTATCCATGTGGCATCCAGTGTACCAGAAACGTTCGTCCTTCCATAAGGTAATGACGCTTTTCCGAATTTCCCTGCATGGATTCTAATATAACGTTTGACATATTATAGTATGTCATATATGCTCTGCCCCATGAACGCCTTGGCAGAAGTCAGAAAGCAAAGGAATATCTCGCAGCGCGCATTGGCAAAGCGCGCGGCGGTGTCGTTCCGTGGATTACAACTCCTTGAAAAAGGGGGGCACAACTGGGAAGTCATGACCGTCTCCCGTGTCGCCGAGGCGCTCCATCTGCCCGGGCAGGGGGTGGATCTGGTGGTGGATCGCTTTCTGAGCATGCTCCCTAACTCGATCCCCGAAATCTCGATTCGCATGCTGCTGGACGGCTTCGTTTCGTGGAAGACGCATCTCTTCGACTTTGTGGACGCCTTTCGGGCAACAGCCAGGAACGAGTTGCTGGAGCCGCCAGCGTACGGATTGGACGCCCGACTGCAAGCGCTTTGCGCATCCACGGTCGAGGCGCTTTGCGCAGAAAAGGGTCAGAATGCGCCAGCGTGGTGTGGCGGTGTGCCGTCACTGTCCGGCCCGTGGTTTGTGTCTGGAATCGAGAATCTCAAGGCCATGTCACTGGTGGAGTCGCCGGTATGGTTCCGGTCGCGGAATATCTTTGTGCTGGGAAACTTTCTAAGCAGGGCCTGACCATGTTGGACGCCAAAACCATCCGTAATCTGTTCGAGGCGTTGAATGCCGAGTTGGCCACGCACGGGGTCAAAGGAGAGATCGGCATTTGCGGCGGCGCGGTCATGTGCCTGGTGTTTCAGGCGCGTGAGGCGACAAAGGATGTGGACGCGATCTTTCACCCCACCCGCGAAATCCGGGAGGCCAGCCGGGCAGTGGCTACCCGGCTGGGCCTGGCTGAAGACTGGCTCAACGATGCAGCCAAGTGCTACTTTCTCGCAACCCCGCCGGTTCACGAGGTCATGGAACTCTCCCACCTCCGCGTCTGGGCACCGCAAGCCGAATACATGCTGGCCATGAAATGCGTCTCTGCCCGCTTCGACTCCCATGATCTGGACGACGCGAAATTCCTCCTCCGGCACCTCGAAATCAAGACCCCCGACCAAGCCTTCCGCATCATCGAACAGTACTATCCCCGCCACGTCATCCCGCCCAAGACGCAATTCCTGCTGGAAGAACTGCTCGGCAGCGGCTGACGCTCACTGCTGCATCCGCGCCTCAGCGTCTTTCAGCGCTTGGAGTACGGTTGGGTCCTTCTCGTTGGATGAGAACGCAGCCGCAAGATAGACATGGATCGTGCCGTGTGTTTTGACACAAGGTCCGACAAAACGCATCAACTCCCCATACGTAAGCTCAGGCGGGGCGAAAACTAGAATGACCGGCATTCCCGGACCCTTCTCCCGAAGCACCTGCAGCACGGCGTCCGGCGTTGCAACCGCAAAATCGGTCGGCACAAGATTCGGCTTCAGGCTGTCAGCCCGCCATACCTCCTCAATCCGCGTAATTGTGCCCGAAACGGTCGTTCCGGTCTTCGTCAGTTTCAATTCCCATGGCTGGGCAGGACGATTCTCACGCACACGCAGGGACTCATCTGGCAGAAACGCCCGATAGTACAACTGCCCGGTCGGCGGCAGCTCAACATGCATTCCCTTCTCCGTCTCCACTCCACTCACCACGCGACAGACATCGCGCACCAGACGCAGCGACAATCGATCATCAAAGGAGATTGTTGCTGAAATACGATGCCCGTTCGTCGCCCACGCGCTGATCATCTCCAACACCCCTCCGGGCATCCTCAGATCCCATAGCTCCTGCCCGCTCGCCAAATTTTTCAACGAGAACGTCATTTCAGCCAGAGATGCGGTCTTTCCGTTCGGTCTCACCCCGATAGCCAAGCGATAGTTTCCGGATAGACCGTCTTCAATCGCCAACTGCACCCTCGCAGCCGTATCCTCAGCCTCCTTTGCGTCCACTTTGATCATCTGGGTGGATAATTCCGCCGCCAGTGGGTGCTGTAGTGCGTTGGTGAATGCCTCAGCCGTCAACTCTGCAACGCTGCCGTCTACAAAGATGACAAGCGCTTCGCTATTCATCGGATAGAATCTGGGTGGAAGATAAGCCAGGATAGCGCCCAACGGAGAATATACGGTGTGCCCTTTTACATACACATAATCGGTCCACTGCATGACGTTTGTGAAAGAGCCCGCATGTTGCCGATTTTTTGTAGACACAAGCAGGTTGCTTGTGTCTACATAATTCGGCACAAGTTGCGTCCAATCGGTAGGGAATTGTCCATTGTGATCCAATGCGTACACCAGACAAGCCGCACCTAATTGACGAAGGTTACTCTTGTCATTCTCTACCCACGCCAGCGTTTGCTTCGCCTGCGCCACGGCAAGACCCACCGGCACCGCCGTTCCTGTCACGACCACTGCTGCCGCCACCGCCGCCACCATCTTGACTTTTGCTATAAACATGGCCTTCATTGCTCCCTTCGCCAGCATTGCTGCTGTTGTTGTGGCGGCCGTGGCCGTGGCGGTTGTCGCCACGGCAGTTTTCACGGTCGCCAGGATGGAAGGAAGGAGTGTTTCCGGTATCGCCGCCGAGGCTTCGGAGGTGAGCAGGCTTGCGAGTGCCACGCCGCCGAGCGCGACGCCACGCTTGGCCAGCCGTTGCCGCAGCTTGGCAATGCCACGACTGGCCCGCATCGAAAGCGTGCCTACTGCACAACCGGCTCGCCGTGCCGCTTCGGCTTCGCTGTGATTCTGCAAATAGCGAAGAATCACCGCCTCCCGATACCGTTCCGGTAGACTCAGCAGCGCCGCGTCCACCAGCCCCAACGGCGCCGGGTCGGCGACGTCGCTCGCGGCGAACCCATCTGTTTGGATGGCTTCGTCCACGGCGTACGATTCTTCCCGTTTTGCCCGATGCATGCGTTTCCTCACGGTTTCCGCCGCCACGAGATGCGCCACGCGATACAGCCATGCGGCCAGATCGCCTTTTCG
>JBIJDW010000424.1:0-2786 GCA_044343885.1 Kiritimatiellia bacterium | reverse complement strand
GACGCCGCGCTGATCAGCGCCGCCAAAAAAATTGATATTCCGAGTGCGGCTGTGGTCGAAGCGCCCAAAAAAATGGAGGGCGCGGCCCTCGCGTCGACGGCTGCGGCTCTCGGCATCGCGGTCGGTTTAATCAGCACGGCCATCGGCGGCATGGTCAGCGCCATCGCCGGCATGCCCTTATGGAAATCGGCCGTAGGACTTGTCGCCATCCTCCTGCTGATATCTGGGCCTTCGATGATCGTGACCTGGTTCAAGCTGCGCGCCCGCGACGTGGCCCCGATCCTCAATGCGTGCGGATGGGCCATCAACCGGCGTTTGCGTCTCTCGCTCAAGCTGGGGCGGATATTCACCACCGAGGCGGTGCTTCCGACCAATGCAGAGCGTCAGTTGACCGACCCGTTTGCCGACGACAATAGCGTGCGCAACCGGATCATCGCAATTCTGATCCTTGTCGGGGTTGTGGCGTTGCTCTGGTTGGCCGGTCTGTTAAACAGCGTGTTGCCGGGCTCGATGAAGAAGAATCCGGCTGCCCCTGTGGGCCGCGTCACGGCCGAGACGCCGCTCGCGCCCAAAGACAAATGAAGGGACCCGATTAATGAACCACTCAGACAGGACGGGTAGGGGAGTCGCCGTGTGTGCCGTGATCACCGCGCTGATGCTGGCGGGATGCGCCACCACGGGTGGATCTCCGACCCTCGTCGGCGGTCGGGTTAAGCAAGACCCGGCGCTGGAGCGGGCGGTCGAGGTCTTTCTGACCGAGTGTCTGAATACGCGCATTGACGATGTGGCCAAGATGAAAGCGACGCTGGAAAAGCACCCCATCGATGCTCAGGGACAGGTATCCATTCAGGCCGACGATGCACAGGGACAGGTATCCATTCAAACGGCCGAGGTCCGTTCGGGGCAGACCGTGTTGAAGCTGCTCGCCGAGCGGAAGGAAAATCGCGCCGATTCCTATCGGTTGATCAAGCAAGAATATGTCGACAGCCCCGGTCCGTACTGGAAACAGGCCGTCCTGTTGTTGAAAGTCCTGGGGTACACGTGCATCGAGACGGAATCCTTCTGACCGCAATGGCGCTTACTTAAGGGGCTATTGCCATCTTAATCGTAATCTTGATCTTAATCTACTGCTGGAGAACGGATTACGATTACGATTAGGATTACGATTACGATTAGGATCGGAACCCTGAACCCTGCTCTTCCCGTTTGCGGCCACACCCTCAAAGCTGGCCCAGTATCAAGCGGTCGCTCACCGGTCGCCGATATAGCCGAGCTGGCGGAGGAGGAAGAAGTTCTTCATCCAGTTCTTCTCTTCCTTGACCCACAGCTCCAGATGGGCGTGGACGCCGAACATGTCGCTGATCTCGGGTTCGGCGCCGCGTTTGACGTAGCGGATCGTCCGACCCTTGTCGCCGATGACGATTCCCTTCTGGGAATAGCGGTTGACCAGGATGGTGGCGGTGATGTGCCAGTCGGTTCCCTCTTCCACGATCTCGTCCACTCGCACGGCGATCTCGTGCGGCAATTCATCCATGAGCTTGGCAAATAGCTTCTCGCGGATGACATCGGAGATCGCCAGTTTTCGGGGGTAATCGGAGACCACATCTTCCGGAAAAAGCAACTCGTCCGCGGGGGAGGCCAGTGTGAAGAGGGTGTCGGTAACCGCGTCGACGCCCGCGCCGCCCGCCGCAGACGCGTTCAGCCAGAGGACCTCTTTGGTCACGCCCTTTTCCTGCAGGATCGTCGCCCACAGCGCCTGATATTCGGTGGTGTAGAGCGGTTCGCGGTCGGACTTGTTGAGCAGGAACACGCACGGCTGCTCGGTATGCGCCAGCCGCCGCAGCCAGCCGTCGTCCTCAATCTGTGGCAGGTGTGAACCGTCGATCACCAGCAGCACGATGTCGACATTCGACGCCGCCTGCCGGGCCATCCGGTTCATCAGCGTGCCGAGATGCCCTTCGGCCTTGTGTAGCCCCGGCGTGTCGAGGAAGACCAACTGACCGCGGGGTTCCGAGAGAATGCCGCGGATCGTGTTTCGCGTGGTCTGCACGACGGGGCTGACGATGGAAACCTTTTCGCCGACCAGCCGGTTGACGAGTGTCGACTTGCCTGAATTGGTGCGGCCTACGACGCCGACCACGGCACACCGCGGCTTAAGGGCCGGAATGGGTTCGCAAGGGTTCATAGAGTCTGCCTAATGTTGATGTTCGGGTTGAAGGAATGGAGCTGTCCCGTGGCGTCCAGAACCGCTTTCCAGAGATCGCTATTCAGATCCACCTGTTGCCGCTCCGTGCAGACGAGTTGCGTCGGCACGAGCGTATAGGCGTTTCCTGAAATGTTGGAGATCACGCAGTTGGTACGCCCGGCCATCGCGGCGTGGACTGCGTTGCGCGCCAGGAGGTAGCAGCGGATGGCGTCAGTTCCCTTGGCGGGCACGCTTCGGATCGAATAACTCGGGTCAAAATATTTGATCGAGACATCCCGCCCCGTCCGCTTGAAATGGGCGTCTATCGCGAGCTTGAGAAATTCGCCGATGTCTTTCTTCAGCAGATTACCCGAGGCATCGCGCAGTTCCGCCGCACCGCTGATCAGCCGTTGACCGGCGCCTTCGGCGACAACGATCACGGCGTGATCCTTTCCCGAATTGAACCGGCCATCAAGAGCCGCAAGCAGGCCGCCTGGCCCATCGATTTCAAAATCCATTTCAGGAATCAGGCAATAGTTGACGATCGGATTGGCAACCGTGGCATAGGCGGCGATGAACCCCGAATCGCGGCCCATGAGTT
>JBIJDW010000423.1:0-2789 GCA_044343885.1 Kiritimatiellia bacterium | reverse complement strand
ATGACCGGACTGCCCCTGACGATCCAGACCGGCAGCCGTATCCGCAAGGCCGTCATCCCCGCCGCTGGTTTCGGAACCCGGCTCTTCCCCGCCACCAAGGCGGTGAAGAAAGAGCTGTTCCCGGTTGTCGGCGTCGACGGTCGCGCCCGTCCCGTGATCCTCGCGATCGTGGAGGAGGCGATGGCTGCGGGGATCGAGGAGGTGGCCATCCTCGTGCAGTCCCGCGACCAGGAGACCTTCCGGGAACTCTTCCACACGCCGCCTCCCGCCGATCATTTCAACAAGCTCTCCAAGGCCGATCAGCAGGCGTGCGACCGGCTGATGGCGCTGGGGCGTCGGGTCACCCTGCTCACTCAAGACGCGCAGGAAGGGTTCGGACATGCCGTCTACTGCGCCCGCGAATGGGTGGGGGGCGAGCCGTTTCTGCTCATGCTCGGCGACCATCTCTACACCTCCGACACCGCCGCCTGCTGCGCCCGGCAGGTGCTGGAGGCTTTCGAGCGCACCGGAAAATGCGCCGTGGGACTGCTGGAGACGCCCGTCACCGACGTTCACCATTACGGCTGCGTGACCGGCGTGTGGCGCCGCGAGCATGTGGGCGAGGTTCTGGACATCTCTGAATTCGCCGAGAAGCCGACGGCCGATTACGCCCGTGAGCATCTGCCGGTTGACGGTCTCGCCGCCGATTCCTTCCTCTCCGTGTTCGGCATCTACGCGCTCAAACCCGCTGTCTTCGAGGCGCTGGAGGAGAACATCCGGCTCAACCTCCGCGAACGGGGCGAGTTCCAACTGACCTCCTGCCTCGACGCCGTCCGGCGCCACGACGGCTTCGTCGGGGTCCGTGTCCGCGGCCGGCGATACGACATCGGCCTGCCGCTCGCGTATGTCGAAAGCCTCGCTGCCTTCAGCCGAACGCCCCTCGTGCGGACGGAGGCTCCGCGTGCAAACGTCTGATTTTACAGTGTCGAAAAACTCACGCACCAGAGGCAAGCCAACAGATCGCCTCCCCATGCCAACACACTCTTACCCGCCCAAGATCGGACTTGTTCTCGGCAGCGGCGGCGCCCGCGGCTGGGCGCATGTCGGCGCGCTCAACTGCCTCATCCGACGCCGGGTTCCGCTCGTGTGCGTCGTGGGCACCAGCGCCGGCGCGCTTTTTGGCGCGGCCTTTGCGGCCGGGCGTCACGACGTGGCCAACACCCTTTCCACCACGCTGGATTGGCGGCGGATGCTGGAATTGTTTGTCGAGGTCAACCTGCCCCGGTCCGGGCTTCTTTCCGGACGCCGCATTCAAAGGTTGCTCAACGAGCTGACGGACGGCAACACCTTCGGCACGCTCAACCTGCCGTTTGCGGCGGTCGCTACCAATCTCAGGACCGAGCGGGAGGTGGTGCTCGACTCGGGTCTGGTGGATCAAGCCGTGCGGGCCAGCATTGCCATTCCGGGCGTCTTCACTCCCGTGGTTCGTAACGGGTGTCTGCTGGTGGATGGCGGGCTGGTCAATCCCCTGCCGGTCAACGTTGCGCGGGCGATGGGCGCGGAGTTCGTCATCGCGGTGGATGTCAACCTGAACGTGTCCGCAATGAATCGCCCTTCGCATGATCCGTTGCCTGCCGCGTCGCGCCCGCAGGCGGCCCCCGTCGCGAACGGAGAACGCCCAGCGGCCTGGCGTCAGATGCTCGATGATTGGTCGACTCGGCTGCCCCCGATGCGGGAGGCGTCGCACGCGGCGTTTGCGCGCTGGTTCAAGGCCGACCCCGAATCGGCATCCATTTTTGAGGTGCTCACACAGACGTTTCGCCTGGTGGAAAACCAGATCACCCGCGCCCGTCTCGTGCTGGAACCGCCCGACCTGCTGGTTCAGCCAGCAGTCGGGCACATTCAGACGCTCGAATTTCAGCGCGCCCGTGAAGCCGTCGACGCCGGCGAGGCTGCGATGGAGCTGGCGCTGGCGCAAATGACACAGATAACAAAGAAAGAGGAACCCACATGATTCAGTTTGTTGTGAATGACGCCAGATGCACGCGCTGCGGGCAGTGCGTGCTCGACTGTCCGTCGCAGATCATCGAGCGGTCCGGTGACGCGCCGCCCCGGATTCGCGCGGAGAACGAGGAAAACTGCATCCAGTGCCAGCACTGCCTGGCGGTCTGCCCCGCAGCGGCGATTTCGATAGCCGGGTGCGACCCCGCCGACAGCCTCGCGCTCGCCAGCGGCTCGTTTCCGACGCTGGACACGATGACCAATTTGGTCCGGGGGCGTCGCAGCGTGCGCCGGTACCGGGACGAGAATGTCGACCCGCGCCTGCTGCGGCGCTTGCTGGCGGCGCTTGGAAACGCCCCCACCGGGTGCAACCGGATGGGGCTGACGTTCTCCGTGATCGACGACAAGGACGCGATGCAGCGGTTTCGCATCCAGGCTATGAACGGACTGGCCGAGGTGACGAAGGCAGGGCGGTTGTCGGAGGCATTCGGCTTCATCAGCGAGGCGGCGCCAGCCTGGTTCGACCGGGGCGAGGACATCGTCTTTCGGGGCGCGCCTCACCTGCTGGTGGTCTCGGCCGCTCCGGAATCGGTCTGTCCGCAGGAGGACGTGAACCTGACGCTGGCCTACTTTGAACTGATGGCCCAGAGCGTGGGTCTGGGCACGGTCTGGTGCGGGCTGGCGAAAATGGTGCTGGAACTGCTTCCGGATCTCCGGGAGGTCGTGGGCGTGGCGCCGGGAAATTACTACTACGCCATGCTGTTCGGCCTGCCCGCCGTCCG
Source organism: Kiritimatiellia bacterium (assembly GCA_044343885.1). Classification (GTDB taxonomy): domain Bacteria; phylum Verrucomicrobiota; class Kiritimatiellia; order RFP12; family JAAYNR01; genus VGWG01. The sequence continues at coordinate 27 of JBIJDW010000423.1, read as the reverse complement.
CTACGCCCGGACGGTGCAGCGCGACGG
>JBIJDW010000422.1:0-2790 GCA_044343885.1 Kiritimatiellia bacterium | reverse complement strand
GGCCCTCAGGCGTTAGCCATGGCGGCGCTGGGAGCGCCCGATCTGATACTGCTGGGTTCGGGCCTGACCGATCTGCAACGCACCGACGTGTGTCAGCAGATGCGCGTGGATCCCCTGTTGAAAGAAATTCCGATTATCAGCATCGTTTCGGATGGTGACGTCAGCGTGCGGCTGGGGATTCTGGAGGCTGGTGCGGATGACGTTTTTTCGGAGCCGCTCAATGTCGACGAAGTCAACCTCCGGGTGCGCCACATCCTCCTACAGGACCGGCCAAACAAGCTCACAGCGCAGCGACTGGAATACGAGCGTGTGCAGGGAGAGATGGAGACCGCGTTGGACGCCATTCTTGAAAAATGGGCGTTTTCGCAGGAAATGATTGGCGTGGAGACGGTCGGACACACCCGACGGGTCGTCGACCTGACACTGGCGGTGGCCCGACAGATGCAGATTCCGGAGCAAGAGTTTCCGATGATCCGCCGGGGGGCGCTGCTTCACGACATCGGGCGAGTCGCCGTGGATCAGGACGATCTGCTCGCCTGGAGTGCACTCTCCTCTGGCGATCAAGCGCGCGTGCGCCAGCACCCGGTGCGAGCAGAAGAGCTGTTGTGGCCGATTCCCATCCTGCGTCCGGCGCTGGCGATTCCGCTGCACCACCACGAACGGTGGGACGGGTCGGGCTATCCGAATGGATTGAAAGGCGAGGCCATTCCGCTGGCCGCCCGGATCTTTGCCGTTGTGGACGTGTATGACGAACTGTGCGCAGGGCACCCTCGGCGCCTCGCGTGGCAGCCGCATGTGGCGCTGGCCATGATCCGGACCCAATCGGGCAAATGGTTTGATCCGGCGGTAGTGGACGCTTTTCTGAAAGTCCAGCCCTTGCAGACTGCGCCAGTGCCGTCGACCAGCCGGAAGTCCGTCAAACAGAAACGCGCCGCACAGTCACATAAGCTTTTGGACAGAATGTCACTCAGCCGGCGCGGAGCGTGGGCGCAATTGGTGGTGGCATCGCTATTGATTACGGTGCTCCCCATGCTGTGTTTGATCTGGCTGTGGCAGGCCGATGTCAACGGCCTGCTGACCTCATCCGTGGCGTCGGGCGTATCAGTGGCCACCATCGCCATCATGCTCGCCGGCTACGCACTCCTGGGCAAATATCCGCTGAACATCGTGCGCTTGCGCAATTATCTGCAGATGCTGGCGAGCGGCGATATGCCGGTGCGCGTACACCTGTCGAACGACACGGACGACCTGACCGCCATGCAGCAATACATGGCGGATATCGTGCGGCAGGCGGCCGACCGCATCCGCGTTATCCAAGAACAGCAAGAGCGGCTGCTGCACACGGAACGTCAACGGGTGATGATTGAAAGCCTCGGATCGCTCTGTCACCACTTGGGACAACCGGCAACCCTCATCGCCGTGCAGCTCTATATGCTGCAACAACAGGCGGAAAAACCGGAGATGAAGAAAACGGTTGAGGAGTGCCAGCAGGCGTTCGACGCCCTGCGGGATATTCTGACCCGCATGCAACGCATCGTGATCTACCGCACCGAGTCTTATCTGAACGCACCATCCGAAGATCCGTCGCGTTCGGACACAAAAATCATTTCCGCGTAAACCTATGGGCGACACAGGCGATATCGTCATCACGGGCGCACGGGAGCACAACCTGCGAGGCGTCAATGTGCGGATCCCGCGCAACAGGCTCACCGTGATCACGGGGCTGAGCGGCTCGGGAAAATCGTCGCTGGCGTTCGACACGCTTTACGCCGAGGGGCAGCGCCGGTACGTCGAGAGCCTGTCGGCCTATGCCCGGCAGTTTCTCGATCAGATGCAGAAACCCGACGTCGAGCATATCGAGGGACTCTCGCCGGCGATCGCGATCGAGCAGCGAACCGCGGGGAGCAATCCGCGCTCGATCGTAGCGACCACCACCGAGATCCACGACTACCTCCGCCTGCTTTACGGCAATATCGGCCGTCCGCACTGCCCCGCCTGCGGCCGTCCCGTGGAGAAGCAAAGTGCGGAACAGATCGTTGCGCGTCTGCTGGCGTTTCCGCCCAAAACCAAACTGGTGATCCTCGCGCCGCTGGTCCAGGGACGCAAGGGGCGGCATGAGGAGGTGTTTGACGCCGTGCGCCGCCAGGGGTTTGTTCGCGTCCGCGTCAATGGCGTCCTGCAGGAGATCGACTCCGTCCCGGCGCTGGACAAGAACAAGAGCCATGTGATCGAGGCGGTGGTCGATCGGCTGGTTGTCTCCGATGCCATCCGCCCGCGCCTCGCCGATTCGGTCGAACTCGCCCTGAAACAGGGCGGCGGCGTGATCCGCGTCCTGCGGACCGCCCCCGACGGTGCCACGAGCGAGGATGTTTATTCCGAGAAAAACGCCTGCTCGGTGTGTGGGGTGAGTTTCGAGGAACTCAAGCCGCGGTCGTTTTCCTTCAACAGTCCCTATGGCGCCTGCCCCGTCTGCTCGGGGCTGGGGGTGCAGCTCGTGTTTGATGCGGATCTGATCGTGCCGGACCCGGAGCTGTCGCTGGAAGCTGGCGCGGTCCAGGCGTGGCGCCGCGGCGGACACCGCCTGATCCTCTATTATCGGCACCTGCTCAAGGCGGTGGCGAAGGCCTTCGCAATCGACATGGACACGCCTTACCGTGAACTGCCTGCCGCGTTCCGCGAGACGTTGATGCGCGGGTCGGGCGGACAAGCGATCGATCTGGCGTATTGGACGAAAGGTGCCTGGCGCACCTCTTCCAAGCCGTTCGAAGGGGTGATTCCCAGCCTGCAGCG
>JBIJDW010000006.1:0-25561 GCA_044343885.1 Kiritimatiellia bacterium | reverse complement strand
GGAAAACAGAAGACGCAGAATCTTCCCTGCACGGTCCGGCTGCCGGTGGATTCTACCCTGGCGCGACGCCGGTTCGCATTTCGCGCCGACCAGAGCGGTGACGTGACCGTGACGATGCGGCCGATCATGCCTGCGGTCATTACCGAACGAAATACCACACGCAGGACCTTTGATAAGGTCGATACGAGTACGATTCCGGTCGTGATCGGCGATGTCTTCGTGTCGGCCATACGGTTCCGGGGGCGGAATGTGCTGTTTGACGGAGGGCCCGGCTCCAGCGCCAAACCTTACGGTGCATTCGACTGTATGTTGTATGCCGTGAACGATGGAAATAACGCCACCGTGGAGGTCAACGTGAAAAGTCCGTCCATCGGTCTCCAGTTGGCCAACGGGGCGATTGCAAACAATAAGACGATCTGGGCCAAGATCAGCGGGCGCCCGGAGGGCGAGCTGGCTTATGCGGATGCGGTTGCGCCATTCAGCAAGCCGGCGGTGATTTCCGCGATTGCGGTTTACGAGGACGTCACCGGGCCGGTGATCAACGGCGCGAGCGTCCGCGAACGCACCGCGATGCGATATGCCGTGGAAGTCAGCAACAAATCCGGCCAATGGTCGCGCATCGGAGTGGTGACCGGGAATCGGCAACTCGTCAACATCTTCCCCGGTCCGACCAACACGATCACCGGCATCCGCTACGTCTGGGCCGGTCGCCATGACGACGTGGATCTGAAGCGGACAGACGGGTTTGCACGCACGGGGCAAATCGAGGCGTATGTGGAAGATATGGGTCTGGATTTTGATGATATTATGAAAACCGAGAAGGACGACATCCTAAAACTCGATTAATTCTGAGTCGAAGCAGAAGAAAAATCATGACAACTCCTGCATGGCTGGTCGAGTAGTGATGGGTTAGGGACGGGAGATTGGGGATACACGCGCGGCCTCGGCATCGTGGTGAACCGCGTCATCTACTCCAGCGGCGGCGACAAATACCGAATCGGGCGATGTAGAACTGCCTGTGGGCATGCTGGCATTGGGACGCATAACGAACATCAGACCTATACCTTGTACAAGTCGCATGTGGAGGCCACGCCTCCGACGAATACACATATTTTACGGCCCGAGTCGCAGCGGCGGAAGGATGCGGCCGAGGAGTTCGTCGTCGACGGCGAAACAGGCAAACCCCTTGAGGGGGCGGGCGCGCACGGCTAGAATCTGTTCGGCAGTGGCGAAGGCGTCGAGTTGGCTTTCGTCGGCTCCGGTGCCGATGCCGGCGATCAGGCGCGTGGCGGAATCAGGGGTTTCGCGGATGCAGGCGTCGAGCATTTCGGCGAATGCGGCCGCGCTTTCGGTGTAGGCCATGGGGCAGACGGTGTCGAGGGTGTTGTCGCGCAGCCAGCCAGGCCAGTCCTGGCCGCGCATCCGGGCGGCGGCGGGCGATGGGAAGACCGCTGCCGAGAGGATGATGGCGGGATTGATCGCGCGGACGGTTTCGGCTGCGGCTCGGACGAAGCGGGTGATTTCCTGTTGGCGGAAAGTCTGGAAGGCGTCGGCCAGCGAGCCACCGGCCAGGACGTCGTTCGGCCAGTTCGTGATGCGCGCGCCGATCTGTTTCTCAAAGGCCTTCCGGGTTGCGGGCGCGAAGCACCCCTGCATCTCGGGATAACGGACGTAGTCGAGGTGGATACCCGCGATCCCCTGCCGGGCGAGTTCGGCGAGACCCGCGAGGAGCAACGCGTGGTTCTCGGGGAGCGAGGGGCAGAGCCAGGGCAGTTCGCGGCCCTGCGCATCGCGCATGAGCCGGCCTGCGGCGGAGAGATCGGCCCGGCGGGACTCGTCGATGCCGTCGAGAGCCCAGCAGGTGACCCAAGCGTGCAGGGCGATGCCGTGCCGCTTGGCGTCGGCCGAGAGAGACGCCACGGCGTCGGCTCCCGCTGTTCGTCCGGATGACGACACTGGCGCGGCGACGTTCGGGTTGACCTGGGTCTGGCCAGCGCGCTGCATGTGCGAATAGACGGTGTTGACGCCCCGCCGGGACAATTCCGAGAACAGCCCGTCCCATCCCCGAGGATGGCGGCCGGAGCCGTTTTCCCACACGCCATGGACCTCGTCGGCGCGGGGTGTTGGTCCGGACATAAGCGCGGCGGTGGCGCGCGCATCGCGGATCTCGGCTGCCAACTGAGCGACGCGGGCGGGTTGACGGGCGGCCCGCGCCGCCTGCATCCGGACGAGGGTTTGCGTCTGCAGGTCGGCGTCGGGATGGGGGGCGGTCTGGGCGGTGTGGATGGTCTCGGCGGTGCAGACATCGCCCAAAGCGGGGAGGAGGTCCATCACGAGTGCGCCGAGAAAGGCCGACGCGGCGGCGGAAGCGAGCGGCGGGGTATGAGCGAACCAAGCTCCCCGGTCGGAGAGCACGCAGGCGGGGAGGTCGGTGACACGTCCGGCGGCATCGGTCCAAGTGGCGATGGTGCGGGCGGTGTGGAGATTGCCGGGAATGGGGAAGGGCGGCAGGATGCTGGTAGTCACATGCGGGACGCGCGCGGGGAGCGGAAGGCCGGCTGCGGGTGCAGGCGCCCAGGCGGTCCATTGACGGCCGCCATCGGCTCCGCGCCAGGGGTCGATGCGGATTCCAAGCGTGCGGGCCAGATCGGACGCCGCATTGTAAAACACGATCACTTGGCCGCCGGACGTGATAAACCGGTTGAGGGAACGGATCTGACGCTTTTGCAGGGAGGGACTCCACGGCAGCAAGACGAGTTTGAACGGCGCCAGCGCGTCGTCAAAACGGTCATTGATGATGGTATGCGGGATGCCCGCGCGGGTGAGCGCCGCCGTCGTGCGAGCGGTGAGGAGGCGGGCAAAGCCGCCCTCGCCCGGGGCGGTTGCGTCGCCGGCCTGTATGATGGCGACGACATCGCGCCGTGTCGAGACGGCGTGGAGGGTGAGCAACACGGGGCGCGCCGCCTGTTTCCAGAGCGAAAGTCTGAGCGTCTGGGCCCGGTTCCACGCGCCCGGGGAGGACTCGGCGCAGAACGCCTCACGCGGGAAAGCCAGCGTGTGGCGGTTGGTCGATGGCGGAGGGGCGCTCTCGGCGGAAAACCACCCGGCGCCGCTCTTGAGGTGGATCGAGACGGCGCGAAGGGCGCCTGGGTCGGCGCAGGTCAGATCGACGAGGAGCGTGGTGGGTTCGCCGCAGAAGCGGGGCAGCGGGATATCCCAATAGATGCGGTCGACACCGGTTTGGAACGGCGCGGCGAAGAGGATGCCGGTCGGGGTCATGGCGGGGGCGGGGGCGTCGAGGGTGTTGCCCGATATGACGGAAAGGGCGGGATAAGGGGGCAGGAGGGGGATGACGACGGGTAGGTCGGCGGCTAGGGCGGGGCAAGCGGATAGGATCGCGACCGCCAGGGCGGCGAGGCGGGTGAACCTAGAAAGATCGGATAATAGTAAAGAACGCAGAGGCGCTTGCAAAACCTCCTTCGTCGGTTCTGCAAGCGCAGGTTTCAGAAGCCAGTATTCAGTATTCAGAATGGGAACCCTCTCACTGGCAACGCGTACTATTATCCTGACTTCTCTCTTCCGATCCTATTCCCACACATACGCGGCGTCGTCTTTGGGCATCGGGATTTCGCCATTCTTGCGCGGCGTGAACTGGCGGAACGCGGTGACATGCGGCGCTTCCTCCGGTTCGGGAGTCTCCGGTTTGTGGTCGGGCGGCGAAAGCGGCTTGAACGGATCATTGATGTGGATCGGCTGGTTGTCATCCACCTCCACCCTGTCGGGGTTCAACAGGGAAGTTGGCGGGCGTCTCCGGTGGAAGATGCTCTTATAAAAGGCAACTAGGAGAAAAAACAGCCCTAACACACCGGCGATAATGCTGACGTCTGAGAATGGAATGGCTCCGATCATGGAGTTGCCTCCGGTATGTCGGTTGTCTGCTGGGCGAGCGCGGCCAGACCGGTGTCGTGAGCGGCTTGTTCGGCGATCTCGGCGTTGATTTGCGACGCTTGGGCGGCAAAGCCGAGCATCAAGGCGGTATCGCAGATGTTGTTGATGCTGCGGGGGATTCCCATGGAATAGCGGTAGATCGTGTCAAGCGCTTCGCGCGAAAACGACCAGATATCGCCGCCGACGGCGCGCATGTGGTGTTGCACATACTCGGTGGTTTGTTCGGGGGAGAGCGGCGTGAGTTTCCAGTCAAGCTGGATGCGGCGACGGAGGGATTCAAAGCCCTTGATGGATTCACGCAGTGCTTCGGTGCCGGCCAGAATGGTGGTAAAGAGGGGCGTTTCGGTACGGTTCCCCGTGGCGGGGATACGGAGGTTGCTCAGGTAGTGAGCGAGATAAAACCCGTCGCCCGTTGCCAGAAAATGGCCTTCATCGATCATCAGCAGGTGGCGTGAGAGGTTGCGGCTGTTGTTGGACTGGCAGTATGACTGCAGGAGCATGAGCGCCTCGGGCAGGGTCTGGACCGGATCTTCGATGCTCAGGCTGCGGAGGATGTGGCGGGCCATCGGCAGGGCGCCGTCCGGGATCGCGTCGATGCGGATCGTGGGAATCTTGGTTTTCTGGGCGTGTCGGAACAGTTGTTCGAGTGTGAGTGACTTGCCGATGCCGTACGGGCCTGTGAGCATGCCGGCCATGTGTCCCTGGTCGACGAGGTAGAGAAGGCGTGCCACCCCCTCCTGATGCTGCTCGGTCAGGAACATCAGGCGGTCGTTGACCACGTTGAGGAACGGCGCTTCGCGCAGATTCCAGTATTGTGTATACATGGCGGGTTACCTTTGATCGGGCATTCGCACGACCGATGAGAAAGCGATCGGCTTTTTAGGGGAGGCCGGTGCCGCTGGCTTGGCCGGCGGCTGCGTCGAAGCCCGGTTGCCGACCGATGCCGCCGGGCCGGGGTGGGTTGCCGGGGAAGAGGTCGGGTCCGCCGGGAGGACAAACCCCTTGCCGCTGTGGATTGCGAACGGCATCGGTTTTGACAGGTTCTGAATTTCCCCGAGATACTTGGAAACGCGCATGACCCGGTCGGCCTGGTTGGTATGGTCGAGGGTGATCGAGACGGGGCAGAGATCGTCGAGTTTGTTTTTCAACAGAAAAGCGGCGTTGGAGACCGGCTTGGGGAGGGTCAGCAGAACCGTGGCGCCGATCCGGTCGAGGGCATGGACAAACGAGTAGAGGTGTTCAACGAGACGCGAGATCGGTTGGATTGCCAGCCAGGGAAGAACGGTGTCGAGAACCACACGCCGGATCGATTGCGACTCGATTGTTTCCTGCAGTTCCTCGAAGGCCTGCGGGGGGAGCAGGATATTGTGGCTGGCGGCATTCTCGGTGATAAACGAGGCGTATTCCAGCAGCACAAGCTGTCTGGATGCGACGGCGTCGGCGAAGGGCATGCCGAAGCTCTCCGAGACAATCAGCGCATCCGTCGCGCGGTAGCCCGACAGCAGCAAGGCCCGGTCGCCTTCGACAAGCGCCTGGTGGATAAAGTGCAGACCGAGGATGGACTTGCCGCTTCCGGCTCGTCCGCAACACAAGACCTGCCGGTTGCGGTAAACGCCACCGAACACGTCATCGAACAACGGTATGCCCAATGTGGTGTTGGGGACCAATGACGACCAGCCCTTGCTGGATGAGAAAGGCCAGACGGTTAACAAAGGCACGGACGCGTGGGATCTGGAATATTCAAAGCGGTTGGGGAAAATCATGGACACTTTCCTCGAACACGGGGCGCTGCGGGTGATCTGGCTGTTGCAGCCCGACATGAAGCAGGCGGCTCACCAGCGCTATGCCGACCGCCTCAATGCGCTGATCACCGCCGAGGCCGGCACGCGACCGGCGGTCCTCTTGTTTGATAGCCGCGCCGTTCTCTGCCGCAGGCCCGGTGCGCCGTATTCGGCGACCTTGGTCGGGAAGGACGGGGCACGATATTCTGGCTGTGGCCTATCGATTGGTGACGTCCGACACCTTGGGGCTGAATGCAGGCTGGAAGGTGTCCGACACGTGGGCCTCCCACGTGCGCAGCCAGTATTCGTTGTATGGGGATGACAACGCGATGTACCAGTTTGCGGTCGATTCGTTCTGGGATGTCGCGCCCGAACTCAATCTCTCGTTCGGATTGGAATACGCGATGGCCTCGACCAGCGATTACAACCCGTACTATTGGACGCCTTATTGGGACGAACGGGTGAGCGCGATCTTCCGGTACGCCCAGGCGTGGCCCGGTTATGCGTTCAACATTGACATGATCTTCGGACATCAGCGCGAAGGCGCGCGTCCGCAAGAGTACAATGAATGGGGCATCTTCTACGGTGACGCAGCCGAATGGGAGAACGCCTGGGGCATGGCATCGACTTACCGTCAGCAGCTCAAGAAACACTGGGACCTGATGCTCGACGTCCGGACGATGTTCCTGCGCAGCTACGCAGACCACAGCTTCTACCTGGGCCTCGATTATACGTTCTGACCTCAAGTCACCCGGCCTATGGTAGCTATGCCAGTTGGGGAAGTTTGAGTGACATAAAAAGGGAGAGTCCGGCCAGTTTAAGTGCAACCGTTCCGGTGTCGGCGGTCGCACCCGCACCCGCACTCGCACCGTCGGGGCAGGAGACGGTTACGACCGTTCCGGCCGGGACACCGCCCGTCGAATGGGAGAACCAATTCCGCCAGCCGTGCTCGCACGTGAAGTCGATGACCTTCTCGCGGACTCCGGCGTTCTTGGCTTATCTTGCTGTGATGGGAGGTGCGGGTGAGGGTGATGTGATACAATCGGGGTCGAATTCCTTGCTTTCTCGTCGATTTCGGTCCCGATCCCGATTTGGATCCCGATAGCGGCTGCCATAATTAGAATTGCTGTACCCCACCGGGGTCGGCTGCCTAGGCGATCCGGCTCCGCGCAGGTAGGGTAATACCCCACTGCAAAGGGACCTCCGATTATGTAACCTGAACCGAGTTGGAACCCGAAAGTCATAAGCCTTGGAAAGGAATCGTTATGAAGAACGCTCTCGTAAGCAAGGAATTCGATCCCGATAGCGATAGCGATTTCGACTGTACGGAGGTGCCATAATTAGAATTGCTGCTCAAATCCCTCGGATCCTTGACAAAACAGGTGACACTCCGTTAGCATACACCGAAACTGCCTGTCATGGTGATCGGGGATGCGAAATCGGTTCACGCTTCCCCTGACGAACGACCGTACAGAGGATTCTAAATATAGGAGAGGCTCTTGCAAAACCCTGCGGCGCGGCGGGAACAGCGCCCTCCATTTGCTGGTTTCCTTTTAACGAGAATCGCGCGCACCGGTGTGTGGAACGTTCTCAGGTGCGCGGTCTGGACGTCTCATCGGAGGCGTCCAATTCCAGCTCGAAAAGCAGTTCCGGGCGGCAGATATCCGCGTGCGCAGGTTTATCAGAGACGAAACACGCACAAGCTCCGCTCTGGCAACTGCAGCGTTCGCGCCTGGCCATCCATAACCAGATTCGCGGTTCGCGCCGCCTCCAAGTTTCTGAGAAACAGCGCTCGTGTTCCGTCTGGATTCTCGAAACAGACCGTATCCGCCAGATAACTGAACGCCTGCACCCGCCGCGCCCCCACCTGAATGTTTCTCGAAAACAGACGGAAAACCTCCGCATCCGGATTGGCCCGCAGCCGCCCGGTGCCCGCGTCCGCCGTAAACATCGCATTCTGCAGCCAGCCCCAGCCGCTTTTGGCCTCCTGATTCAACACCAGGTTCCAGTACGAAAACACCTCCGCGTTCCCGTTCAGATAGGCCACCACGTCGTCAAACTGGCTCGCCGCCTGCGTCCAGGAGTTGTCTCCGTTGTGACACACGGTCTCCGTATGCATCACCCGCGTCCCGGGAAACGCCAGTTGAAAATCCTGCAACAGCCGAGGAAAGCTGTATTGAAACGCGGCGCCCTTCACGCACCCTCGGAATGCCTCGCTCTCAAACGCCTGGTGCGCCTGCAAGCCGCTCATCGTTCGGAATGTCCCGGCCCACACCTCTGTGTTCACCCCGTGGCGGGCAAACTCCCCGCGCAGGTAGTCGGTGTGAAAGCGCACAAACAGCTCCACGTCCCACCGGCATCCCGGGAACGGCGCCGGGCTGTCCATCTCGTTCTGCACCATCAGCCGGTCAATCGGCAGCCCTTGCTCCGCATAGGCCTCCACAAACCGCCGCAGATAGCGGGCGTATGCCTGGAGCACCGCAGGCTCATTGCGAAGCTCGGAGTTTTCAACCCCGTCCATCCGACCGCTGACCTTCATCCAGCCGGGCGGGCTCCACGGCGACGCATGAATGCGAAGGCGTGGATTCACCGCCTTCGCCGCCTGAATGAACGGAATGATCAGTTTCTGATCGCGCGCCAAGCTAAAGGCCTGCATCTCAAAATCGTCCGGCGTCATGGAGGGACTGTACGCGTCCAGCGCAAAGTCGCTCGCCCCTACCGGCAGCCGGATCCAGTCCAGCCCGATTCCCTGCTCTTTGCTGAACGCCTCGACGAAGAACCGATCCCTTTCAGCCGCCGGCAGCGCCGCCACAGCCTGCGCCCCCAGTTCGCTCACCGCGCCGGCAAATCCCTGCCACGTCTGAAACCGCTGCGCGGTCCGGATCTCGATATTAATCTGGGTATTGTCTTGCAGCGGCTGGTCACTGTGCAGAAACCAGTTGGCCTTGCGAACCGTCTCACGGGAAACATCGGCAGGCAGTGATACGATATCCTTCATCATGGGTTGGGTATCCTTTCTTTCAGTGGAGGGTCAACAGATTCGCCGGCTTTCGTTCAGACTCAGCGACCGCCAGCCGGATCGTCTTCGTCTTTCGCGGGTATCCGCCTTCAAGGGTGAGAATCCAGCGGCCGGTCTCGTCATTGCCGCCGAGCGGGAGGATAAATTCGTCCGATCCCTGGAAACCAGCCGCGCGGCTGTATCGGCTGGCGCGACCGGAGGGCGTGATCACGACGACCTTGACAACAAACGGGGCGTCCAGGCGCTTCCCGCCGGCGTCCAGCATCTCCAGGCGGAAGCGGGCCTCGCCGCCCAGCTCGGCGCGCGCGGGACCGGTCACTCGCAATTCTGCGGACTTGGACGGCAGCGTGCAAATCACCCGGCCCCACGAGGGCTCCAGCTCCAGCGCCAGCGGCGCATCCGACGACCCCAGCAGCGCGCCGGTGGACATGTCGAACAACCACCGGCCTTTCGCGCCGAATGCGACCGTCACCGCCACGGGGTCGTCGCGCACCAGCGCATCCTGATCGTAGTTGACCTGCGGCGAGCTGTAGTTGAACGGCAGGCCCCAGTACCGGTCCGCCGCGTTGTTGACCAGCACATGGAAGGTCGCCTCCCCGCCGGGAAACTCGCGCAGCGTCACCTGCGGCGACGACACCTGGGTCCGGCCGGGGGCATTGTCGCCAGCCAGGGCGACCATCGTCTCGACCGACATCTTCACGCCGCCCGTGACGACCATGCGCGAGTCCAGATCCAGATAGACGCGTCCGCCCCCAGCGGCGTAGGCATCAATGGCTTTGAGCACGTTCTCGGGGAGCGTCCGCACGTCGCACAGCGACAGGCTGGTCAGCGCGCGCAGATTCTCGGGCTGGAGGATCTCCTCTTCGCACAGCACCTTCATCGGCACGTGCTGGGCCATGGACTCCCGCAGAAAAGCCATGATCTTGCGCAGATGGTTGATGCCAGCCCCTTCGCGCGCGGCGTCATAACTCTCGGTGCTGAATGAGTACAGAACCGCGCTGGTCGCATCGGGGCTTTTCCAGTAGGGAATCGCGGGCAGGATCCAGTCCTTGTGCCGCCCGCAGGCGGCCAGCGCGTCCACCGCCGCCTGCACGCGGTTCGTTTCGCCCGCGCTCCGGGCTTTGAGCAGATCGTACCATGAAAAGAAAGAGATGAATGTGTATCCGCCGGCAATCTGGTTCCAGTAGTTCTGCCGCACCTGGAGCGGCGAGGCCACGGTATTGGCCATCGCCAGCAGGCCCAGCATCCAGACTTCCTTGTCGCGGTGGCCCATCCGGGCCAGTTCGAAATGCGAGATGAGATCCTTGCGCTGCATCCGCAAATTGGGGTAGCTGTAGCTGGACAGCGCGGTGACGGGCTGGGACAACGGCGGATAAATGCCGACATCGACGCGCGTGAACGGCTGCTCGGACCACCCGTGGATGAGTCCTAGTTTCACGGCGGGATCGGCCTCGTTCTTGGCGAGCTCCATCTCGCGCATGAAACCGCCGAAGATCTCGCCGCAGCGGTAGCGCATCCAGCGCAGCCACAGGTCGTCGGCCGGCACAATCCCGCCGACCGTGTTGGTGGGGGCGATCGGCGGGTCATAGCCGGTGAGCGTTTTGAATTGTCCGCTGCAATAGTCGCAATAGCAGGCCATGAAATTCGTGCCGCCCTTCGAAACCAGCGGCAACGTCAGATCGTCGCCGTAGTAGAGCCGGCCGCTGAAGCCGAGATGATTCGTGTATGTGCGAATCCACTCGGAGAGCAAACGGGCGGACACTTGACGGACCGTCGGATGGTTGAGACAGCCGCCTTTGCTCTCTCCGTTGGACAACAGGGTCTTTGTCGCATCGCCGCCCCCTCCGGTGGAGTTCACGGCCGGCATGAACTGTATGCCTAGGCGGGCGGCCCGATCAAAGATCGGGCCCCGCCATCCCAGTCGTTCCATGTGGTTCAGACACAGCAGATTCAGACTTGTGGAGCGGATCTCGCGCAGCAGCGCCTCCAGTTCCGCCGGTGTCTTGGGAAAGTCCACGGCATACAGGCCGAACGGGAACTCCGCCGGCTTGTCCTGCGGCATGCGGAAGAAGCTGATCGCCTGTTTCTGCCGCCGGGTGCCGATCTCCAGCGTCACTTCGCCCGTGTATTCGCCCTCGGCTAGATCGGCCGCCTCAATGCGGATCTCGAACCGCCGCACCGGACGTGGCGTCTTGGCCTTCGCGGGGGTCACCAAGATCGGCTCGGGAGTGGGTGCCTCGATCACGCACAGGATCGGAACGGCCGCCAGCCCCTCCTCGTGGCGCTCCAGCCGCAACGAAACCTTCATCATCGCGTTGCTGCCGTCGCCGTCCAGTTCCGCAGTCAGTACGTACGGCTTGGCCGCATTCACCAGATCCGATGGGGGCAGGATTATTTTTGCTCCATCTTGCGCAAACGCCGAGGCTGACAGCAGTAGACTGGCTGCCGTCGCCGCCAAGACCGGTTGCCTTGCATTCCGACAGGATCGTGACGTCTGGCTATTCATGGATGGACCTCCGTTAATTCGATGTCGTCGAACCAGGCCGTGCCCCGGCCCTCGACGACCAGACCCGGCACGGCAAAGGGCTCGCCCTTCGCCGGTTCAAACACGATTTCCAATGGCGTCCAGTCGGTGTCGCCGGTTAGGCGCTGCGAATAACGGGCGGCCAGCGCCTTCTCCCCGCTCTTCATGCGCAGGCCGGCGCCGGTGCCGGTCACGCCGCGCGTGCGCACCCAGGCGCTCAAGCGATAACGCCTACCGGTCTCCACGTGCAACATCGGGCCGCCGTGAACCGGCTGCGCGGTTTCGCCGCCGTGGAGCCGAAGCGAATGCGTGCCCGAGTGACCGATCGTGTTGTCATGCTTGGCGCTGTGTCCCCAGATGCAGCCGTTGAAAAGCGCCCCGGCGGGAACCAGCGTCTCGAAGTCGTTGACGATGCCTTGACGGAACCCCATCGGGCCAGACCCCTTGGATTCCGGCAACGTCGTGCGCGCCGCGTCCTCCAGTTCCTTGGCCACGGGCAGGGGCAGACTCAGAAACCGATAGGCGGCGGTCACGTGGTAGCGACCGTCGTCGCCTTTCTTCTCCGGCGGCAGGGCCTTGACGTGCTGGTCATACCACACGCTGCAGGTGACGAACGTCGTTGGAGGATCGGAACGAATGATCTCCAGAAAGGGGTTCGTGTCCGGCTCGGCCACGAACCCGACGAAGCCGCCGTCCTCCGGGATGTCGGTCCACTCGCGGCCAAATGACTGCATCATCGAACGCGGGTTCTGGTACATGGCGCACACCGTGCCGTCCCGCCGCGTCCACAGACATTTCTGGTAGCGCTTGCGTTCGTCGCGGGAATCCGCCACGGCGTTGGGGAGCAGGTTCGAGTATTCAAAAAGCTGGGGCGTTTCCATCCGCATATCGAAGGTGCAGTCCCAGATATAACCGAGCACGGGGTCGTAACGAAGCGTGAACCGGTGAATCAAATCGCTCGCGTCGCTGAAGGGCTCGCGGTAACACAGGCGGAGGGTTTCGCCGCCGGCCTGCATCCCGTCCATCACGCCCTTGCCCGACCAGGTCCCCTGCGGCACGATCGAGATGCGGGGACCTTGCAGGGTGTCCCAGCCGTGAAATTCCGGCATCGCGTATTCAACCCGCCCGCCGCCGGCTGGCGGGAAGAATCGAAACATCTCGATCTCACCGAACGAGAGGTTTAGCAGACCGATCTTCTGGTCGCCGTCCAAGATCCAAAAAAACTGTCCGCGGTATTTCCGCTCCATGACGGGGGCGGTCCGGAAATCCGGCCGATGCGCGCGGCGCGGCAGACTGGCGTAACACCGGGTCTTTTCGACGAGGGCTTGCAGCCGCCCGCCCGGGAGCGGTTCGGCAGCGGCGGAGGCGGCGGCGCCGTCCCCCACCAGGTCGGGGCCCATGCTGCGGCAACCGGCTCCGGCTAGCGTCAGAAACGCGAGAGCCGCAATATGTTGATACGTTTTCATTTCTTCCTCCAGACGGCTGACCCCGGATCATTCTCCTCCGGATCGGGCCCCGTGCGCCAATCGTCGAGTGTGCCCGGCTTGCAGAAACCCACTGACCAGGTATCGCCGTTGCGGGAGCCAATGGGGAATTGCAGTCCGGTGCCGTTGAAGGTCACCGGCTGCGGCGGGGTGAAGGAAAAGGCTAGATTCCACTGTGAGCCGGGAAAGGCCAGCTCGGCGGCGGCGACCCGGAGTTCCGTTCCGAGCTTCGCGGTCACCTCCCGGCCTTCGGCATCCACCGCGACGATCCGGGCCCAGGCGGGCGTTCCACGGGGGGAGATCCACCGGCCCGGCACGGTGAAGCGCGCCGGGTCGAATTGCGTCCATTCGGAATCCATCCGCACCGTGATGCGGTCGGAACCGAAGGCGACATGATACCGGCTAATATCGTAGGCATGGGCTTTGAGACGGGCCGGGGCCTCGTTGACCCAGGTGAAAGCTTGGCTGGTGCCTGGAAACAGAACCTCGCGTTCTCCGCTGCTGAAGGTGAAAAGCGGATCGCCGTCCAGAAGCACGGTGTCGTCATCATCGGCCAGGTAGCGGCAAAAGCCGCTGAACATGTCATGGCGGATCGTATACTGCGGCGCATCCACCTGAAAGACGTTCGTTTTCGGATGCTGATAAACGGCGTGCAGAACCGGGCCGACCGTCAGCGTGACCGGCAAAGCGGCCGAGGTGACCGGCGCGGCGCTCCCCGCGCGGAAGGTGAGGCGATAGGGGACAATCCGTTTTCCGGCTGGAACCCCGACACTCGCAATGAAGGTCACCGGCACCTGTACCGTCTTCCCCGGCCGGATCGGCGCGAACGCGGGCGCGGGCGGTTCGATTGTGATGCCGGCTGGCAACTCAAACGCGAAGGAGCCCGACACTTTCGCCTTCAGCGTGTTCTTGACCGTGAAGGTCAGCGTGCGCCGTCCTGCCGGTTCCAATCGCGCCACTGCCGGGGCGATTTGGATGATCAGCGGACACTCCTCTTCAGCGACGGGTGCCGGTTCGGGTGTCGGCGGAATGGTGCCATAGGTCAGCCAGCCGTCTTGCAGCGCGATCGGCGCGGGTTGTCCGTTCAGGGTGAGCGAGCCTTTCATCGCCGGGAGGCGCAGCCCGGTCCACCCGCCGCGGGCGACCATGGTGCCGTCGGGATAGACCCGCAAGTAGCCGTAATCCGTGAACGCGACGCTCGTCTTCGCTGGATCGTCTGCCACCAGCACGTGCTCCGGCGCCCCCGGCTGCGGTCCGAAGGAAACGGCGGCGTAGTCGGTGTAGTTCGTGGCGTCCACCCGCACGAGCAGGGCTTGGTCGGACCGCGCCAGCGTCGTGACGGCGATGATCGTCGGCACAGCCGCGTTGACGACAGGCTCATGGGTCGCCACAAAGACCGTCTGACGGACGCCCTCCCGCCGCGCAATCAGCATGCCCAGCGTGTCGCAGGGTCGTTTCACTCGTTTTTCAATCTCTGTGCCGGTGGTGCCACGGGTGACCATTGTGCCACGCTCGGCGGCCATGGTGACGCGCACGTTGGCGGTGTGCTCGTACCACTCGGTGCCGAACTTTCCTGTGCGGCTGCCCGGCGCATTCCGGATCACGAAGTCCAGCGCCCATGAGGTGTCGGTGGTCATGGCCTGGCGATCACTCACCAGCCAGAAACGCCGATCCAGCGCCGTTGATGGCTTGAATAGTTCGGGCCGGAGCGGCTGCGGCGCGCCGAAGCTGTGCAGGAGATAGTCATAGATGCGGGGCGTCGGGCTGCTGGCCTGAAACACGTCCAGCAGATACTCGCGGGTCAGCAGCAGCGCGCGCGTCTGGTCAACCGCCTCGAAAACGCCGGAGGCCGACGTCGCCAAATATTTTACGTCCGGGGTGAAGCCGTGCCGAATGGCTGACGGCGTCACGCTACGCGTTTCCCCTTCATCCACCATGAGTGTATTGTGGGCGATGGTGTTGCGCGACCAGCCGATGTCGGGGTTTTCGTACTGCATCGCGTTGTAGTCCGGATAGAGCAGGCGGCCAGCCCCGTGGAAGGTGATGCCGAACTTGTCGGCATGTTCGTGGCCATAGCTCTGGGTCATGAGCTGAAACACCACGGGGGCATCGTTCGTCCAGTAGGCAGGGGACTCCTCCGCGCGCAGGATCGCCAGTCCGTAGTCGGGCCAGATTTTTGATGGCGCGGCTGGGAATGCGATCATTTCCGGAAGCGGACGCCGGTCCGGAAGCGCGGGTTTGTAGTTCGGGATCATCGCGACAAACGGTGCCAGACGCGGATCGCTGGAGACATCGTACGCCGCGATGAGCGCCGGAGCCATGTCAATCCCTGGGCCAGCAAGATTGGCCAGGAACAGGTCGCCGCCAACGCTCGTGGCACCATCGCCGTAGGTGACGACGCGGATCTGGCCGGGGCCATGGCCGGTGCGCTCGAGGGGATAGGCCGTGTCGAGATAGTAGTCCATCAGCCCCTTCGCACTGCCGCCATTCGGCGCGGGGGCGCCCCACCAGTCCTTGCCATCATAGAGCGCGCGATAGCGAGAGACCATGGCCATGCAATAGAGATCGGTGTGGACGATGGGATAGGTGGGGGACTCATGCCAGGCACCGCCGTCCTTGAGAATGGTGTTGAGCACCGAAAAATACCCGCCGATGTCCGACTCCGGCTTGCGGTGAAAGCCCCACGCAATCGCCTCCTGATCCTGGATGGCCAGTCCGGCCAAGGCGACGATGGCGGTGGGCTTGAGCACGAGATTGGGGGTCTGCGTCCAGCGGTCCATGCACCGTATCTTATACCGCATAAATGTGGCGATCCCCTCCCGGATCGTCTCCCGCGTCGCCGGGTCTAGGCCGTCGTAGGCCCAGTCGAACGCGACGTAAGGCATGAAATCAGTATCGTAAAAGACATCGCCCAAATGCGGCACCCCGCCCCGGAAGTACTCCGGATTGGCCAGCGCCTCCCGTGCGCGACCAACATGGGAGCCCTTCTTCCCGAACAGGTCCAGCAACCACTTCTGCACGGCGGACACATAGGCGGGATCGCGGTCCAGCGCGAACAAGAACGCCGCCAGGCGGCCGTTGCCCTTGCGGGCTTCCGTCTGAATGCGCGCGTAGTCGCCCCGGGCCCACTCTTGGCTGGCGATCAACGCATGAAGGCGCGTCCGTTC
Organism: Kiritimatiellia bacterium; assembly: GCA_044343885.1. Classification (GTDB taxonomy): domain Bacteria; phylum Verrucomicrobiota; class Kiritimatiellia; order RFP12; family JAAYNR01; genus VGWG01. Next base: position 9,638 of record JBIJDW010000006.1, on the reverse strand, counting down.
CTGCTCCGGCATAAAGAACGGCCGCCCGTGCGCCGGGGCGTCATTCGTCTGCGCTGGCCCCAAGCCGGCCCCCAGCATGACCAGGCCCAGTAGAATCGGTAACGCAGGATGTGACGCATGCATAACGGGAAGCATGCCAGAAAAAGGGGGAGAAGTCCAGAGGCTCAGTAATCGGCAAGCCATTCTGAATACTGCTCAGCCGCCGCGCGCCGCGTTGCGGGCTTCGAGTGAGGCGCGGAGCGCGACGAGGTCGTGCGCGGGCGCGGCTCCGGAGGTGACGGCAGCGCTGGCGACGGCGTGCGAGATGTCGACGAACAGGCGGCGATCAAACGGCTTGGGGATGATGTAGCCCGGGCTGAATTCGAGGCGTTCGGCGGGGTAAAGGGCGCGCACCGCTTCGGGCGCCGGCTGGCGGGCGAGAGCGGCCAGCGCCTCGGAGGCGGCGACCTTCATCGCCGTATTGATCGTCCGGGCTCGAACGTCGAGCGCACCGCGGAAGAGGAAGGGAAAGCCGAGGACGTTGTTGATCTGGTTCGGGTAATCGGAGCGGCCGGTTGCCATGACGTAGGGTTTGCCGGCGAGAGCGATGGCCACGGCCGCGGGGTCGATTTCGGGGTCGGGGTTGGACATGGCGAAGATGGCGGGAAAGTGGGCCATGGCCGCGACATCCGCGCCGCTCAGGACGTTGGCGGCCGAGACGCCGATAAAGACGTGCGCGCCGCGGAGCGCCTCGGCGAGGGTGCGGGCGTTCGTCTTCGCAGCATGCCGGCGCTTGTGGTCGTTGAGGTCGGTGCGCGATTCGGCGAGCGGCCCCTTGGTGTCGCACATCACCAGATCGCGGACGCCAGCGGCCTTGCACATGTCGGCGATGCGGATGCCAGCCGCTCCCGCGCCGTTGATGACGACGCGCAAATCGGCGAGGCGGCGGTCGCTCAGCAGCGCGTAGTTCATCAATCCGGCGAGGGTGATGACGGCGGTGCCCCACTGGTCGTCGTGGAATACGGGGATGTCGAGCATGGCGTCCAGACGGTCCTCAATCTCAAAGCAGGCGGGCGCGGCGATATCCTCGAGATTGATGCCGCCGTACATCGGCGCGAGGGCGGCGACAACATCGATGATCCGCTGCGGATCGGTGCGACCGGTATCGGCGCCGCCAGCGCGGCAGCGGGCGAGCGGCACGGGCCAGGCATCGACATCGCCAAACGCCTTGAACAGGACAGCCTTGCCCTCCATCACCGGAATACTGGCCAGCGCGCCCAGATCGCCCAGGCCGAGGATGGCGGTCCCGTCTGAGACGACGGCCACGAGGTTGGCGCGGGCGGTGTAGGCGAATGCGGAATCGGGATCGGCCGCGACCGCCTTGACGGCCTGGGCGACGCCCGGCGTGTAGGCCAGACAGAGGTCGCGCTGCGTGCGCAGCGGCTTGGTCAGGCGGAGTCCAACCTTGCCGTTCAGATGAAACGCCAGTATTTCTTCGCGAGAGATTGCGGGTGTGGCCATAACGTTGTTTCCCTCTAGTGCCGATTGAGTGATAAAGGATTTGAAAAACTATACCGCGTCAGGACTGAAAAAGCGAGCGGGAAACGAACGATGGAGAGCCGTTGACCCCTCCACCTGTCCGAGCCTCCGGAGTCACAGCCACGCTTCGGCAGGAGTTGCCAGAAATTCATCCAGGGGAATGCCCGTGCCGCCCACCAGCCGTTCTCGTGTCACGCGAAAGTGTGAGGCAATAGAGGCATAACCATAACACCTCCAACGAGTTAACAAATCACTCAATGTGATGAGATAAAACACACAATACGCTGATCAAAAGAAAGTAAAAAAGTGCCTTTACAATGTTTTCACTGTCACGGTTGACTAGTTTCACCGATTTCCGTACAGTGAACCACATTCGGAAAGTTTGTGCCGTGCTTTTTCCGTTCAGCATGGGACTGTACGGGCGAGGGCAGATAGCCGAAGAAAACCCGAGAACGTGGTGCTCTCAAGCGAATCCCTGCAATGCTGCCACACAACCGGTATGCAGGCTTGGCCCGGCTGCTTCCGTGTGGGCACCGTGCAATAACGACTGGAGTCTATTCATGAGATACGTCCCGCAACGCTGGCTCGTCCTGCTGATCTTTCTGGTATTACGCGATATGACAGCCGGTGCGAATACGCCGTCCACCAATGGTCTTTCCGGCTATTTCGAGAATGTCAGTTCCGTTACATCAGCCCCCGCCAGCTTTTTCATCCGGATCGCGTCCGTAAAGAAGGGTCTCCCGGCTCATCGAGCGGGTCTTCGCGCCGGGGACCGCATTGTCGGTATTGACGGACTGAGGGTGCGGAACATCAAGGAATACAACCTGGTCCGGCTCTTCTACGATCAACCGCCCGCCGTGGGTCTGACCGTTGTCCGCAAAGGCGAGATCCTGAACATCTCCATTCCGGACCCCAAGCCGATTCGGTCGGGCGGATTCCAATTGACGGGAGAGGAGCCGAACTTTCTATCGGTGTTGAGGTCATCGGGCCTTCTGACCGACGACCTCTTTCCGGAGATTCTGCCTCGCGTCCGGATCGCCGGGACCAACGGAATCACCGCGACCGCCGCGACTGCCGGGACGAACGATCTGATCGCCGCGTGCGTCAAGGCATTCGAGGTCCCCGTTATCCCAGAGGCTCCTAACTTTTTCTACGACACGTCGTCCGACGCAGCGGTCGCCTTGGCGTCCTTTCCCGCGCGGGGCCAGGAGGAGATCATCGCCCTTTTGGCCGCGAATGTTCCCGCAGATCGCGAATGGGTGGCGGGCATTCTCAAGGTGTATGCCCTGCTCCTGTTCGAAAAGCACGATGCTGCGATCCGGATCATGGCCGAGGCCAAGCTGCTCGATCATCAACCGAAGCTGTTCCTCGGCAGCCTGCTCCAGTTCTACAAGAGAGTCGCCGAACGCCGGATCTTGCCGGGTGAAGACATCCCGTTGGGTGCGTATCAGGTCGACATCCCCTTTTTCGCCCTTTGCTTTCCCTATCCGATCACGCCGAATTCGCGCCCGTACGTTTTTCCGGCCGACCCGAAGTTTCAGGTCCTTTTTTCCAAGGCGTTCTCCGGCTCCAGAACGCGGGGTCAATTCCAGGAAGAACTGACGAAGGAAGCCGATCAATACGTCGGGCCGGGGAAGGCCATCGTTGATGGCTACATCGATGTGGTCAAGGCATCGATTCTGGATTTCTATCGTCACGGAGGATGGCCCTATCGCGGCGACGCGATCTACTCTGACAGCAAGAGCGCCACGATGATCGTGGAGCTCAAGCGACGCCTGGAGGCAAACCCGGACGAACGGACGGAGATCGCCCTAAGTCTGGTGGTGCCCTCCATATATGTGCGAGACGAAGTGACGTTTCGGCAGGCCTGCGACCTGGCGCTGGAGGCGGGGCCGACCGTCTCTGCCCTGGTCAATAGGATTGTCGGAGGGACCCTTTCTTTTCGAGGCAAACGAAGCGGCGAGCGCTGGCGGGCGATCATGATGGCGGCCGACAATGCCCTTCCGAAACCAGCCGTTTACACCTTTCTGCAACGGACGAGTCCGGGGTTCGTCCGCCGCTGTTCCGCAGGCCGGTGGCAGGTCGACGGCCCTCACAATGGCGATATCGTGGGCCTGAGTTCATTCTGCTTTACCCGTCCTTTCGTAGTCGCCAAGGCGCTGGCGAGTCCCTTGGACGTCGGACGTTTCCCGGACCCTGTCGGCGTGCCGGCCCAGGCCATGAATCCGGCTGAGATCGACACGACCGCCGCCCAATGGACGCAGATTCTGGCCCATAATCCAGACCCCGGTTATATGAACATGTTCTTCACGCTTTATCCTCGGCTTGGCGCCGGGAAGGCATTCGACGTGATTCGACAAGCCATGGCCTATCACGAAGACATTTGGCAATGCGACGGTTTGAGCGATGGCCCCAGCACGCAGAATCTGTACCGGGAGTTTTTTGGCGACGTGGAAGGTCGGTACTATCGTGAAATCGTGGCGGCGTTAGACAAGCTGGACGGCCGCGACCCGGATCTTCCAAAAAAAATTGCCGATCTCTACGCCAAAGCCGGTGTTCCCAGTGTATGCCTCTTGTTGTCCAAGAAGCTGAAGGACGCCGGTCATGCCGATCTCGCCAAGAGCTATCAGCAGCGGGCGGCTGATTTTTGGGATGCGGTAATCCTCCAGGTTCCTTCCGACATCTCCTCTCATGCCTGGGCATCCCGCGACCTGGCGTCCACCCCGGGCTTCGAGGATCTGTTTGACAACTATGCGCGTCCGATCGAGCGTCAGGGGGGCGGCGGCATGCTGCAGGCGATACTGCATGTCTACAGGGCCATCGTCGAGTCGCACGGCGGGCGATACGATGCCACAGTCGAACACCTGATCCGGTCGAACGACCGGGAATTGCAGAACGCGCGGGTCGTCACCCTGTACAACGGGACCACCTACTCCTCTTTCTCCCTGCTCAGAACCCAGTTCCTGACCGATCTCCTGAATGAGCGGCGACTCTCGGAAGAGCAGATCTCGCGGCTGCGCGCCGTGCGCGAACTGAATGTCGACGCCATCATCAAGGCGAAAATTGGGGACAACGATGGCGAGGATGAAGAGGGTGAGGATGCAGACGCGGAGTTCGACGGCTTCATGATCGAGTAGATGGGCGTCGTCTGCGATGGGGTGTTTTCCGGATTGACAACACCCAACACCCAACCCCCAACATCCTATGCGACGACCTCCTGCGCGACCTCGATGCGGCATGCCGACAGCCACCACGCGGCCTGACCGGGGGCAGCACGCGCGAGGGTCAGACAAGGGACGGGCCTGAATGGCGCGAGGCGATCATCAAAAAAAGCACGCCGGATTTCAGGCGGCGTAAGGCTGGCGAGCCGGGCGATGCCGAGCGGCTCCATCCGCCACGAGGCGGGATAGGGCGTGCCGTCCGGCTTACGACCGACACAAGGCTGGATCAAGGTGATGTGCATGGTGTGGATACGGGGCGGCACAGGTCCGCCAGACAAACCGGGATGAGTTGGCCATTATGAAAGGTGGCGTCCGGGCAATTGACGCAATGAGTCACGGTCCCGGAAGCGTCTGCCGTGCCTTTACAGAGCGAGCTTCCGCTTGAGCTGAGTCCTTTTATCCATTTCGTATTCTTTCTCAAAAACCATGAGGAAGAGGCATCTACCGCCGGAGGCGCGCTCCATGGCCTTGCCGATCCGGTTGTCACTCGCGGCGGCCTTGCGCAGATGCTCGCCCTTGTACTCGACCACGAGAATCCGGCCGTCTTTGAGGTTGCACACAAAATCGGGATAGAATCGGTCACTAACCGTGGGCAGACTGTAGGATCGCGGATGTCGGGAGATGTTTCTGATCCAGAACTCGACCTCTTCCAATCCGTTGATATCCCAGGCGCATTGGGTCTCCTCTCCGTCCGGCGCCCCGTCGAAGACCGGCACCCGATCCGGCCCGAGGTAGTGCTTGTCGAAGTGATAGCGCCCACGATAAAACATGAACTGGTCGTCGTACATCTCTTCCGAGAAGTGAAACCCGTTCTCGAAATCCATTTCGATCTTCGCGGTCTCGCTGAAAAACGTCCGTTCATAGAGAGACGCCCTGAACCGCTCGCGACCGGCGTTGATCTTCCCCTGCAGCTTGATGCGCAACGCGAAACGCCCCATCATGAGCTCACGCAGTGTGACGCCCTTCTCGTCCATCAGGTAGTCCACGACCTTACCGATCCAGTCCAGAAGCACAACGTGCTTGACGTCGGGCTGCTGTAGCATCCGGCAGAGATCGAAAATCAGGTTGTCCCGCGTCCAGTGCGCATCGTCAACGGCGAACAACAGCGGCTGACTCTCGTCATAGCTGAGTTGAAGCCCGCGGCGCTGCACGTCGATCCGCGTCGTTTTTCCTTCGGCATCGAACATGAATTCGCCGGGTTCGATCCGGGGCGCTACAACCGACTGGAAATCCCAACCACCGGCGGCATCCAGAATCGCGTCGGTATCCGCGATGCACAGCTCGCCCTGCACCCTGACGGACATACGCGGCACGATCAAAGTCCGGCTCTTGCAGGGGGGCGGCGGTTGTTCTCTCTCTCGACGCAGGGTATAGGCGTGTTTTTGGCGTAACTCATGAGCCGTCTGTGGAGACAACGCGGCGCTCTCAATCACCTTCTCGACGGCCGCTTGGGTCGCCTCCGGCGTGAACCCCAGCAGATAGTCGCCGTTTTTGTCCGTCTCGAACCAAAAACCGAAAGGCAGTGTGCCGTTTTCAACGGGATGGGGTACGCTGACCCGGTCCTGCGCCGCCTGAATGAACAATTCGCCGACCGGCACCTGTTGGACCACCGCGCGAGCCTCTTCGTCTTCAAATCCCTTCTTCTTCAGCTTCTCAACGATCTCGTTCGCGGCCAGTCCGAACTCCCGCGACATCACGAAGGCGTACGCCTTATTCAATGCGGGGGCTTTGCGCGTGCGTGCGTAGGGCATGCGCATCACGCGCCCCAGAAGCTGCTCGATCGCCGTGTTGCTCTTGACGTTAGCCAGCGAGCACAGAATATAGGCGAACGAGCAGTCCCATCCCTCCTTGAGCGCCTGCACGGTGATGATGCAGGTGATCGGGCAATGCCGGGCGAACACATCGATGCCGTCCAGCTCTTTCTGGCTCCCGGTGACAACAGCGATCTCGGCCTCGGGGATGCCGTGGACCTCCATCAGATGGCGTTTCAGTTTCTCGACCGTGATCTCCTCGTCCTTCTCCTGCGCTTGGAACAGGATGATCGGCCGGATGAAATCGTCCTCGGTCTCCGCTTCCCGCTGGAGGTCGACCCGGCGGGCCAGCGCCTCAGTCACGGCCATTTCCCAGTTGCTGTGCTCCTTGAGCAGGATCGGCAGTTTGATCATCTCCGCGTCCTTCAGCTCGATGGCGCGGACCAGATAGAGGGTGTTGTTGGCCGGCTGCGGCGTGGCCGTGAACTCGAGCACCACCGACGGGTGGAGGCGCCGCTGCATGTCCGAACTCAGGTCGGTGATGACGTTGTGCGCCTCGTCCACGATCATGATCGGCCGCGACAGGTGCAGCAGGTTGGCGAACGACGCGAGAGTCTTCCCATTCTCGTCCAGCATCAGCCCCGCTTGCTTGGGGAAGTCGCCGAAGCTGTCATGCAAGTGCTCGTTGTCCCGGTAGACATTGTACTTGTCGGTGGCGCTCTGCCGGAACGCCTGGAGCGTGGAGACCATGATGCAGACGTTGTTCCTGATGTCCTCCGGCCGGATGTCGAACTTCTCGTCCAACTCGAAGACCCGCACGCGCCCCTGGAACTGCTCGTCGAGCGTCTGCCGGTACGGGTGGCGCGTGTTTTTCAGCGCCTCGGCCGTCTGCGACCGGATAGCCTCGCTTGGTACGAACCAGATCACGAACGGCAAGTCCCGCCCCAGCAGCGTCTCCGCCGCCAGTCGGACCGAGTGGGCGGCGAGGATCGTCTTGCCGCCGCCCGTGGGCACCTTCAGGCAGACACGCGGAATGCCCGGCGTCTGGGTGTCGTCGTAGCGGCCGCCCAAACGCCCCAACCGCTGATCGATTTCCAGTCGTTGCGCCAGTTCCGAGTGCCGCGTGGCATGGAGATACGCCGTCTCCAGCGACGGCTGTTCCCTCGCCGCGAGGAAGAACTCGCGCAACACGTCCAAGCAATCCTGCTGATAGCGTTTCAGTTTCATCCGATCACCGGGCCTTCACATCGTAGGGAATCTGCCTAAAGTCGATCCGCGCCTGCTTCCAGGCCGAGCCGAGCGCGCACTCTCCGTAAATCACCAACCGCTTGTACGGCGTCTCTCCGATGTCGTGCTTGACGATCTGGAGCGTCTTCGAGGTCAGGACATTGCCGCCTGCCGGCGCGCGGTCGCCCAGCACGCCGTTGTAGAGCAACGCGTAGGCCGTCTCCTCATGCACCCCGAGAAAGGTGGAACCCGAGCGCCTGCCGCCGCCCGCCGCCCGCCACGGCGTATAAGTCTCGCTGAACCAGATGTGCGCCGCGAGCTGGTTGAACGTGATTCCGGACTTGATGCGGCCGTCGGTCTCGAACACCTCCCCGCCCAGTCTGAAGAAGCGGAACCCGCCGCCGCCGCTCCAGTTGACCGCCTGCGAAATGCCGCCGGACTCGCCGTCCACGACCTTCCGCAGCCGCGCCGCGCAGTGCGTCTTGGCGTGCTCGCCCATCTCAATGCCGATCCACCGCCGCCCCATCTTGTGCGCCACCGCCGCCGTCGTGCCCGAGCCCAGAAAGGAGTCGAGCACCAGATCGCCGGGGTTGGTGGCAGACTCAAATATTTGAGCGATCAAACCCTCTGGCTTTGGGAACGAGAATTTATCAGATAAACCAAACAACTCCATGCTTTCGTATGTTCCATGTTGCGTATAATAGCCTTCAATGATCGAAGTAGGCTTTCGTCCTCTTTCATCGCCATCGGCATCACGAAGATATTGTTTATATGAGACGGTAACCTTTTTGCCTTTTTCAGTAATGACAAGTTCGTTATTAGCTAGAGCTTTTAGTACACGATCTTTTGACCACTGCCATTGTTTCTCAGGCCACACTTCGCGCCCATCCGGGAGCGGTATTGGATAACGCAAATTCTTGCGTTCATCCATGCTTGTTGTTGCCAGCGGCTGTAACCTGAATGGCCCACGGCTTCCTAGTTTCTCATCGGTAAATTTGTAGTATTTCTTGACCGCTGCTGGATCAGGCGGCAGCCACATATCTGGAAAGACCGATAGATTTCTTGCATAGCATAAGATGTGTTCATGAAGGCCAACAACCCAGCGGGATTTTGATCCGCCACCGTAACTTTTTTTCCATACAAAATTCTGTCGCCCGAAGACCTCGTCGCACACCACTTTCAGGTAGTGGCACTCGTCATCATCGATGGAGATCCAGATGCTGCCGTCTCCGCGGAGCAAATCCTTGAGCAGTTTAAGCCGGGCCCACAGCGTGCCGAGCCAGGTCGAGTGCTCGATGTTGTCGTCATAGTGGGCGAAGGCCGATTTGGTGTTGTAGGGCGGGTCGATGTAGATGCACTTGACCTGGCCGGCATAGAAAGGGAGGAGCGCCTTGAGGGTGTCGAGGTTGTCGCCTTGGATGAGCAGGTTGCCGGCGTCGGGGTCGCCGTAGCCCAGTTCGGAAACCTCCTCCAGAATACGGTACGGCACCCGGTCGGCGATCTTGAGGTGTTCGTCCCTGTTCAGCCAGTTCAGTATCGGCATGGTCGGAGTCCCTGTTTGTGCGCCTGTCAGCCGTGGGAGGAGAGAGTTGAGCGTACGAGTGGGTGTACGAGTACGGTCTTGCCCTTACTCTTACACCTACTCGTACACGCGAATCTCCTAACGCCTCTCGTTTTCAGGCCTTGGTTAAGTGGTTCTTCCGGATTCTCGGGGTGATTTTTCATTGGCTATTGCGAACGTCAGCGGTGTCCGAAGAGATGTGAGTGTACGAGTAGGTGTACGAGTACGGTTTTACCTTACTCTTACACCTACTCGTACACGCGAATCTCCTGGGTCTTGCAATCATTTCTCCTTACTCTTACACCTACTCGTACACGCGAATCTCCTGGGTCTTGCAATCTTTCACGGCTTTTAAGGGTA
>JBIJDW010000421.1:0-2792 GCA_044343885.1 Kiritimatiellia bacterium | reverse complement strand
CGCGCCATATTGAAAGGCGGCGACGGCGGCATCAAAACCGCCTGCGGGGGCTAAAAGTTCGGGAAGGGGCATGCGGCAGTGTACCGATTGAGACCGTCCGGACGCAAGGACGGAGTGCAGCAATTCTAATTAGGTGGCGATTGATTCATCGGGGTCGGGGTCGGTATCGGAATCGGGGTCGAATTTCCGTTGGTTTTATTGATACCGATACCGATACCGAACCCGACCCCGACGCCGATGGTCCCCGCTCCATAGCGTCTTCATTAGACGCGACGTCCTCTTCTGAAAAGGTGAAAAGGTTGACGTTCAACACTCAAGCATGGAAAATAGGTTGTTATCGATCCGGCACTTGCGAGGATTATCGATGGAGGTGCATTCAGGCCATGGGCAACGATCAGCATCACGAAGCATTCGAAAGACTCTTTCTACCTGTTCAAACAGCGTTGCGCGGTTATTTTTTTGCTGCAACGCGGGACTGGACGGCAACGGATGATCTTTTTCAGGAGGTTGCGACGGCGCTCTGGCGTAAATTTGGCGAATTCGACGCCTCGCGCAGTTTTCGATCCTGGGCGCTTGGGATGGCCAGGCTCCAGGTTCTCAAGAGGCGCCAGACATTGGCCCGGTCCCGGCTTGTATTCTCCGATGATCTGATGGATGTGCTCGCCACGGTAGCGGCCGACGAGACCGATGTCGAAGATTGGCGTCTTCCGCATCTGGCGGCATGCATGAAGAAGATTCCAACAGCCGACCAAGAACTGCTGGCTATGCGATTCGAGCAGGATCAGTCCCTAGCCGAGATATCCGGCAAGGTGCGAAAAAGCGAGGCAGCCGTGGGGATGGCGATGATGCGCATTCGTCGCTGGCTCCGCGATTGCATGATTAAGACAATGGCAATGGAAAAGGCGGGGATCACATGATGGACCGGAATCTCGAATATCTGGTCTCGCGATATCTGGACGGGGTGGAAACTCCCGAGGAGCTGTCGCATTTGGAAGAGCAGGCGTTGCATGATCCGGGTGTTTGCCGTGAACTCCTGTGTCTGGCGAACCAGGAGACCCTGATCCGAGCGCTTGTCCGGGAAACGGCTGCGGCACGGGAGTTCGCGGCACGGGAGTTCGCGGCACGGGAATGTCGGGGCCGTTCCGTGTTGCCCGGCCTGTGGCGGGCATGGTGGCTGCGGGGGGCGGCCGCTGCGGCGGCGCTGGTAGCGTGCATGGCCGGCTTCCGCGTATGGCAGGCGTGGCAGGCGGAGCAGGCGGTGTTTGCGCGGGTGGTGGAGATGAGAGGGGCTGTGGCAGGGATTAGGGTGCGGGGGTCAGGGCGTACAGAGTCCGATGTCCCGAGTTCCGCAAGCATTCGAATTGACGAGACGCTTGCACCCGGCGTCCGATTGGTTCTCGGTCCCGACGGTTTTGTGAAACTGGCCTACGCCGACGGTAGCGAAGTGGAAGTCGGGAGGAATACGGCCCTGACGCTCGGCGCGGGGGAGGGTGCTCGGCTATTCGGGCTGATCGAGGCATGGCGTGGAAAACGAATCCATCTGGATGTCGGCACGCTTACGGCCTGGGTGACGAAGCAGAAGCCCGGGCAGGCGATGGCGCTAACGACGCCCCATGCCCGAGCCACGGTGCTGGGAACGGTCCTGAATCTGGATGTGACACCGGTCAGTTCGGAACTTCGCGTTGTGGAAGGCCGTGTCGAGCTGGTGGCCGGGGATTATAGGGAGGTCGTTGTCGCAGGGGAATCGGCGGTTGTGCGAAATGGCGTGCTGATCAAGGACGACAGTTACGAAGACGACAGGGTTCTATTTCAGGATGCGTTCGATAAAGGGCTTGGAAGTTGGGAACTGTTCACCAAGCAAGGGAGCGGCGAACGGATCAGAACCACCGAGAAGCAATGTCCCGACATCCGCCTGATCCAAATGAAGCGCGAAGGCCAGTCGATGACGGCGGTGGAAATGGTTGGCCGGGAAGCTGAAGGCGGTGCGCGTGTCGGAATCGGGACCCGGCCGATAGCAGCGAAGGTAGAAGCGTTTAGCCTCGCGTATGAGTACACCTGCGAGGGACCCGTGCGCCGCGCCATGGAAGGGATCGAGATCTGTGATTTTCTGCAGGAGATGCAGCCGCCTGACTTGGGACGAACACGGACCCAGATGGCGAGGCCTGCCGGCGAATGGAACCAGGTTCGATGGGAGTGCTCGTTTAGGACCCTTGCGCCGGGGCGAAGCTATTGGGATTCCAAACTGTTCTTCAATGGCGCGTTCATCGGCCGGAGAGCCGAGTACAGGAGCCAAGACGCCCCGGGCCTGATCCTGGAGGTGATCGACCGACCCTTCCGCTTCGCGAACGTGACGATCCGGGAGATGAAGAGAAAAGAGCGGTAACGGTGGTGACGCACCGATTTATTGTGTTGGTTTTTTTGCTCATCAGTGGATTAAGGTGCGGATGGATTTTTCAAAACGAATAGGGGAGGTATCGGATGAAGATCACAAGGACGGGGCAGAACCGAAGCCGTCAACGGTGATCAAGGTGGGCGAGGCTGTCAGCAAGATGCAGGCGCAAAAGGCTCTCTCTGCCAAACCGGCGGTTTGCAGCACGAAGTGAACAGCCTGCAGTTACGGCGAACCAGTACGGATCACACTCGAGGCGCTTGCCCAACCACTTTGTGGTGTTTGCAGGCGCCTCGGAGTGTTTGACATCTCCCCGGATATCTGTCATGCTTAACGCCATGAAATCGCCGCTGCTTACCGCGTGCTGTTGTTGGACGTCGGTTACGGAGATGACCCGTCGGCG
>JBIJDW010000420.1:0-2802 GCA_044343885.1 Kiritimatiellia bacterium | reverse complement strand
CCAGCCGCTCCCGGGCGTTCGGCTGCTTGAGGTAGAGACCCTTCTTGAACAGAAAATCGCAGTAGTAGATCCACTCGGCGATCGGGGCCTTCTTCACCACGATGTCTTGCTCCGCGAGCTTGGCGACAAGGTTGCGCAGGGAGAACGGGTCGCGGCGCACGTAGGTCTCGCCGATCAGCCCGACCTGGGTGACCTCGTGGATGTCGCCCTTTCGCGGCACGGCGGCCAGCGCAGCCGCGACCTCCCGCAGCGCGCGCTTGATGCCGTCCCAATTCTCGCGTTCCAGCGCCTGTTCGATCCGGTGCACGCCCGCCTCGTAGGTACGGAACGCCGCCTCCGGGTCACGCGCGAGCACCCGCAGCGCGCTGTGGATGTCGTCGAGCGCATCGGAAATGACGACCGACTGCCACAGGCGCAGTTGCAGCCGGGTTCCCAGTCCGGCGTAGCCGTTATCGTCGGTCAGCGACAGCAGCGCGACGTCCTCGACGCGGTTCTTCTCGAGCAGGTTGGCGATCAGCACGTTGTACTGCCCGAACCGGCAGGGGCCGGAGGACTCGGGCATGAAGTACACCAGAAGCTCGTCGCGCGACGTCCGTTTTTCCAGGTAGCCGAGCAGCGATCCCAGCGTCAGGACCAGGGGGAGGCATTCCTTGCAGGAGACGTTCATGCGCCCCAGCTTCAACTCGGTCTCATCGGGCGGCGGCACGGCGGTGGCTCGGATGCCCGCGCCGCGGAAAACAGCGGCGAGGCCGCGCGAGAGGGTGTCGCCCATGGAGGGGATCAGCAGATGCACCCGCGGATCGGTGAGCGCATGCTTGCGGCCCTGCGAATCGACGACGCGCAGGGAGCGGCCGCCCGCGGTGATCGCCGCGGGCCGGAACGGAGCTTCGGCGGGAACCGCAGGCCCCGCGCGCTTCCGCAGCTCGATGTGACTGGCGACGACGTCGAGAAACGCCTCGATGCGGGTCTCGACGGCGGCGTCGGCGGTGTGGCTGTCCAGCTCCAGCGTCAGCGAGGGCTTGCGTCCGAGGGTTCGGCGGAAGAAGCCGAGGAGGAAACTATCCGGCCCGCAACTGAAGTTGGAAATGTAGACGGGGAACAACTGGGGGTGGCGCGCGACGAGGCGGGCCGCCTTGAGGATCATCTGGCCGGTGGACCAGTACATCTTGGGCTCGGGCGCCTCGTCGCCGTAGGGGAGAAAGTCCAGAGGCAGGATCAATTGGCCGCGGGAGGCGAACTTGTGCGGGATACCCATGTTCGCGTTCGACGCGAACGCGCTGTAGGGCCGGCCGAAGAGAACGATTCCGATGCGGGAGGGATCCGCCTCCAGCTCCAGCAGCGCGCGCCGACCCAGTTCCTGCATCTCGGCGAGGCAGGCTCGTTGCGCCGTGACGGCCAGCCGGAAAGCCCGCCTGCCTGCGGCGCGGCTGCAGCCCAGCGTCCGTCCGATCGTGATAAACGCCTCCTCCGCCTGCTCGAAGCCCTTCGAGAAGTCGAGGATGGGACTGAGCACGTTGCGCCCGCGCAATTCCTTGAAGGCCGACTGCAGGTAGTAGGGTTCTCCCTGCACCAGCGGGCAGGTGACGCTCGCCTCGATGCCGCCCGATACGGGCAGGCCACACACCTGCGGCAGAAAAAACCAGTCGGGATTCTTCCGCAGCAGCGCGCCGAGCAGGCCATGGGCCAGCTCCACCGGGTAGCAGAAGGCGGCGCCCTTGCGGCCGATTGCCTCGGCGTCGATCTCAACGCCGTCGACCACCTCGAAGTCGAGCGCCTGGAAGAACGTCCGGTAGAGCGGGTACAGGCTCTGGACCAGCAGCGAGCGGTGGATGCCGACGGTCGGACGGTCCGCGCGGGCAGGCGTGCCGGCAGCGAAGACCAGCCGTTCGCGCCGGGTCACGAGATCCAGCGCGCCGACGTCGACCTCCAGGTTCCGGCGCAGGTTCACAAAGCGGTTGCAGGCGCCGCCGAAGGGGTATTTTTCGCCCTCGATCTCGATGGAGCTGATCCGGCAACGGCGGTCGCAGTGCTCCTTGCCGCCGTGGCAGACGAACGACTTGCCGTAGGTCACCTCGCGCCGCGCGAGCGCGGCTAGGTCGTAGTCGCCCTCGGCAAGCAGCCCCAGCCCGAGCTTGTGCTCGATCGCCAGCGCCACCCCGTAGGCGCCCATCAGCCCCGGCTCCGGCGGCACCACGATCGGCCGCCCGATCAGCGCCGCCATGGCGATGGGCACCGCGCGGTTGTAGCACACGCCGCCCTGCATGAACACCTTATGTCCGACCGCGCGGTTGCCCTTGACCCGGTTGACGTAGTTCAGACAGATCGAGTAGACCAGCCCCGCAACGATGTCCTCCGGCCCAATTCCCTCCTGGATGGCGGTTTTGATGTCGCTGCCGATGAACGCAGCGCATTGGTCGTTGAAGTTGGGCGGCGCGCGGCCGAGCAGGGCGAGGTCCCCAATCGCCTCGGTGGCGATGCCCATCGATTCGTGGGCCGACTCCTCTAGGAACGATCCCGTGCCAGCCGAGCAGGCCTCGTTCATTGCGTAGTCGGAGGCGACGCCCTGGGTGAGGTGCGTGTATTTGGCGTCCTGTCCGCCGATCTCGAAGATCGTGTCCACCTCCGGATCGAAGTGAACAGCTGCGGTGGCGTGAGCGACGATCTCATTGATCACACCGTCGGTTAGTCCGTGCAGCCCGGCGATCTGGCGGCCGGACCCGGTGACTCCCAAGCCGACGAGGCGGACAGGCTGGTCCATCTGCCCGGCAAGATTCGCATAGCATTCGCGCGATGCGCGGACGG